>JAEUKG010000224.1 GCA_016794325.1 Myxococcales bacterium
CCGCGCGCGGCCGAGGGCGACGCCGTCGCCGCCCGCGTCGATCCACACCGCGCCCGTCATCGCGAACGGGCGGATCTCCTCGGGATCGCCGAGGAGCACCGGCGACAGCGGCCGCCTCCCCCGCGCGACCGCGACGAGCGCGGCGTCGCGATCGACCGTGACCTTGAAGCGCACCTCGGCGGCGCGGCTCCGCGCGCCCGCGAGCGTCACGGATCGCGGACCGACGACCTCGACCGGGGCCCGCTCGCCGGGCTTGGGGGCGCGGACGAGGCGGAGCTCCACCTCGGTGACGTCGACCCAGGGCGCGGCCTCGACCTTTACGGTCACCTCGTGGACGCGGCCCTTGGCGACGCCGCCGATGCCGACGCCGCCGACGTCGAGCCGGACGAAGGGGCCGTTGGTGACGAACACCTCCCGAGAGTCGCGGACGCGGGCCACGAGGTCGGCGCTGCGCGACGCGTCCCACCCCGCGAGGTGGGCGTCGTCCTTCACCCGAACATACGTACGCGGATAGCCGGCCTCCTGGCCGACGACGCCGTGGGTGTCGGTGTTGCCGGTGGGCGTCGTGGGGCGGCCGGACGCGAGGATCGCGAAGAAATCCCCGATCACCTTGTCGCGCGCGCCGGCGTCGCGCCCGTTCCACACCTCGAGGGCGTCGAACTCGGCGACGTAGCCGCGATCGAGGCGCCCGACGCCGCGCACGGGATCGAGCTCGAGCGCGTCGAAGTACCCGGTCTTCCCCGCCCGGGGGTGGTTGATCTGGAGCACCGCGCCCGGCGCGGCCTTGCGCACCTCGTCGAAGACGTCCCTGGCGGTGCGGTCGCGCACCGCGGTCGCGCCGCCCCGCGGCTCGCCGGCGCGCACCGCGAGCGGGAAGACGTTCGCGTGGCCCCACGGCGCGCGGCTCGCGTCGGTGGTGAGCTCGTTGCCGGGGATCGAGACGAGCTCCGCTTGCAGCCCGAGGTCGCGGACGACGGCCCCGAGATCGACGACCGCGTTGTGCTCGCTCGCGACCGCGATCTCGACGCCCTCGGCGGCGTTGCCGATCACGCGATCGCGGGTCCCGGTCGGGGCGTCGGCGCCGAGCATCGTGTGCTGGTGGAAGTCGGCGGCGATCCAGCCCGAGGTGTCGACGACGCGCTCGAGGGTGAGCTCGCGCGTGGTCGTCGCCCCGGCGGTGACGGTGACGACGTGCTCGGCGAGCGCGAACTCGGGGCCGCGCGAGGCGGCCACGGCGTACGTGCCCGGGGCGAGCGCCACGTCGACGTCGCCGTCGTGCGAGGTCACGAAGCTCTTGGCGGGCCCCGCCGCGTGGGCGGGCCCGAAGTCGGGCGTCGCCGTCCCCTCGCGGCCGACGAACGACACCTTGCACGGCGAGCGCGCCCCGGCCGCGTCGCGGCACCGCCCCGCGAAGCGGCCCTCGGCGCTCGCGCCGAGGGTCACCGGGGTGACGGCGCCCTCGCGCACGACGATCGGCACGCGACCGCCGAGCCCCACCCGGCCCACGCTGGGGGCGAACGCGATCTCGTACCGCCCCGGCGGCACCTCGCCGACGAAGCCCGCGGTCGTGGCCACGAGGTCGAGCACCTCGGGGCCGCCGCCGGGGACGAACAGCGCCGCCCGCGCGCCGGGCGGCGCCGAGAGCTTGGCGTGAGCGGCGTCCTCGAGCGCGACCTCGACCCCGCCGACGGACCCGCCCGCGGCCCGGGTGAGCTCGGACACGACGCTCGCGCGGTCGGGCCGCTCTCCGACCACGAAGACGCGTGCATACTCCACGGATTTGCCGGGCTCGAGGTGGACCTTCTCCTGCTCGGTGTCGGTCCAGGTCCCGCCGCTCACCGCCGCGATCTCGCCCTCGGGGGTCGTGAGGGCGTAGCTCACGAAGCGCCCCACCCCGCCGACGTAGGGCGTCTTGGAGGCGCCCTTGAAGCCGGTCGGCTTGCCGGGCGCGACCTTGTCGGTGCCGCCCCACTGGACCGCGTCGCCGAGCCCGAGATCGACGGCGGAGGCGCCCCGGTTGACGAGGGTGGTCGTCACGAGGAGCGCGCGGTCTTCGGCGCCGAGGTGGTACACCGTGCGCGCGCGCACGCCGGGCTCGAAGAGCTCCTTGCCCTCGACCACGATCTCGGCGCCGCCGTCGGGGAGGTCGCGGCCGCTCATGCGGTCGTAGACGGCTTGCCGAGGGAACGAGCCGAAGTAGGTGAAGAGCTGCCCGAGCTCGTCTCTCCGGACCTTGGCGTCGGCGGCGTCGACGAGGTTGCCGCCGCTCTCGGCGAAGCCCGCGCCTTGCCCGAGCTGGTCGAACACGAAGACGACCTCGGCGTTGGCGAGGACCCAGTCGCCGGGGCGGCCGGTGGCGTTGGGCCCACCGAGCTCCTGGCCCGGCGCCATCACCTGCGCGCTGGCGCGCCCCTTCGGCCGATCGGCCGGCGCGCGGCCGAGCCGGCTCGGGATGAGGGCGATCCGCGACGGCGCGCTCGGGCTCACCGCGATCGGCGGCGTGTGCTCCTCCTTGCGCGGGCACCCGGCCGCGAGCGCGGCGAGCGCGGCGAGGAGCGCGAGGCGCGAAGGGACCACGAGCCGCGATCGCACGTTCAGCCCGCGCGGCCCTGGCCGTGCCGCAGGAGGAACCGCACGAGCGCCTCGGCCTTCATGCGGAGGGTGACGATCTCGATCTGCTCGTCCTTGGTGTGGAAGCCGACGCCGCGGGGCCCGAGCCCGTCGATCGACGCGATCCCCATCGCGCTCGAGGTGCTCGCGTCGGAGCCGCCGCCGACGAGCGCGGCCTCGCCGGAGCCGAGCCCCGCGGCCCGCGCGCTCTCCCCGTATTCGGCGAGGAGGATCGCGCTCGCGTCGGTGCGTTCCATCGGCATGCGGGCGACGCCGCCCTCGATCTCGACGCGGGTGCCCGGCACCGCGGCCTCGGCGGCGGCGCGCCGGATGTCGTCCATGAGCGCCTCGGCGTCGCGCACGGTCTCGAAGCGGATGTCGACGAGCGCCTCGGCGCGATCGGGCACCGTGTTCTTGCTCTCGCCGCCCGTCACCCTGCCGACGTTGACGGTGACCCCGCGGTCGTAGGCGGTGAGCCCCTGCACGCGGTCGACGAAGCGCGCGAGGGCCCAGAGGGCGTTCGCGCCGTCTCTGTGCGCGTTGCCGGCGTGCGCGGCCTTGCCGTGCGCGATCGCCTTCACGCTCCCCGTGCCCTTGCGCCGCGTCACGACGAGATCGCTCTTGCGACCGGCCTCGAACACGAGGCACGAGGTGGCGTCGGCGATGGCGGAGCGGATGACCCCCTGCCCCTCCGGAGAGCCGACCTCCTCGTCGGCGACGACCACGACGCGGAGCGGCGGCAGCGCCGATGGCCCGAGCGTCTCGGCGACCGCGCGGAGCGCCCACGCCACGACCACCAGGCCGCCCTTCATGTCGAGGACGCCGGGGCCGCGCGCGAGGTCGCCGTCGCGCCGGAAGCCCTCGAACGTGCCCGGGGGGAACACGGTGTCGAGGTGGCCCACGAGCGCGACCGGCGAGCGGCCGGCCGCGTCCCACGTCGAGCGCCACACGAGGTGGTCCGCGTACCGCGCGCTCGGGACGACCGCGAGCTCGAGCCCGGGGACCCGGAAGACGTCCGCGAGGCGCCGCCCCACCTCGCGGCCCCCGTCGACGTTGTCGGTGAACGAGTTCACGCCCACGAGCTCGGCGAGCTCGTCCTCCATCGCCCGGTCTTTGCCCGCGAGCCACGCGGTGGGGTCGTCCGGCTTCGTCATCGCCCCGCCACGATACGGCGTTTTCCGCCGCCCCGGCCTTGCATTCTGTTTTTGCAGAATGTATAAAATACCCATGACGACGCGAGCCCGCATGGACGCCGATCTCACCGAGGGCGCGGTCCGCGAGGCGCTCGCGAGCCAGGACGGGCGGGCGCGCTTCGCCGCCCGCCGCGAGCGCGTGCGGGCCGAGACCATGGCCGCGATCCCCCGGTGGTACAGCCCCGTGGGCCACCTCCTCGCGACGACCGGCATCGGGCTCACCGTCCTCGTCGTCGCCCTCACCCGGGTGCACGACGTGCGCGCGCTCGAGTGGCTCGTCGTGCCGCTCACCTTCGTCCTCGCGAACGCGTTCGAGTGGCGCGTGCACAAGGGCGTCCTCCACCGGCGCTTCTGGCCGTTCGAGATCATCTACGACCGCCACACGCCGATGCACCACGTCGTCTACGTCGAGGACGACATGGTGGTGCGGAGCCGCCGCGAGTGGTGGATGGTGCTCATGCCCGCGGCGGGGGTGCTCGGCGCCGTCCTCGTCACCGCGCCGTTCGCCGTCGGCCTGTCGCTGCTCGTCTCCGCCAACGCGGGGTGGCTCCTCCTCGTCACCGCCAGCCTCTACATGGTGACGTACGAGCTCTCGCACCTGTCGTACCACCTGCCGGAGGAGAGCTTCATCGGGCGCCTCGCCCTCGTGCGCGTCTTGCGCGAGCACCACGCGCGCCACCACGATCCGCGGCTGATGCAGCGCTACAACTTCAACGTCACGATCCCCCTCTTCGACTGGATCCACGGCACGATCGCGCCCCGCTCCGCGTCGAGCGCGCCGAAGGAGCGCCGCGAGTCGCCGGCGGAGTGACGCCCGCGCGGCGGGCGCCGCGGCCTCGTGACAAGGGGTGCCGCGGCGCTCGCCATTTGGTAGCCTCGCGGCCATGGGCAAGCGTTTCAAGGCAGCGGTCATCGGCGGCAGCGGTTACGGCGGCGGCGAGCTCGTCCGTCGCCTCCTCCAGCACCCCGACGTGGAGCTCGTCCGCGTCGCGTCGGTCGACTACATCGGCGAGCCGCTCTCGGCCGCCCACCCCAACCTCGAGGGGCTCACCGACCTCAAGTTCGAGGGGCTCGCGCCCGAAGAGGCGGCGGCGGGCATGGACGTGGTCCTCCTCGGGCTCCCCCACAAGGTGAGCGCGACCAAGATGCCGGCGCTGATGAAGACCGGCGCCCGGGTCGTCGACCTCTCCGGCGATTTTCGCCTGCGCGACGCCGCCGTCTACAAGCGCTACTACGGCGCCGACCACCCCTCGGCGGCCCACCTCACCGACGGGAGCTTCGTCTACGGCCTGCCGGAGCTGAACCGCGAGGCGATCCGGAAGGCCCGCTACGTCGCCTCCCCCGGCTGCTTCGCCACCACCATCGAGCTCGCGCTCCTGCCGCTCGCGAAGGCGGGCCTGCTCTCGGGCGAGGTCGAGGTCGTCGGCATCACCGGGTCGTCGGGCTCGGGCGTCGTCCCCAGCGCGGGCACCCACCACCCCGTCCGCGCGGTGAACCTCCGCACCTACAAACCCCTCGACCACCAGCACGTCCCCGAGATCGTCCAGACGCTCCTCGACGCGGGCGCCAAGGACCTCGAGCTCCGCTTCGTGCCCGTGAGCGCGCCGCTGTCGCGCGGCATCTTCGCGACCTCGTTCGTCCACGTGCCCGAGAGCGTCACCGAGGCGCAGATCAAGTCGATCTACGCGGAGGCCTACCGCGGCGAGCCGTTCGTGCGCGTCCCCCAGAAGCGCCTGCCCGAGGTCGCGGCGGTGAGCGGGACGAACTACGCCGAGGTCGGGGTCCAGCCCGGCAGCGTCCACGGCGGGCGGCGCGTCGTCGCCTGCTTCTCGGCGACCGACAACCTCATCAAGGGCGGCGCCGGCCAGGGCATCCAGTCGATGAACCTCATGCTCGGCCTCGACGAGCGCGCGACCCTCGCCGACCCCGGAGGTTACCCGTGAGCGACATGCGCAACGCGGTCGTCGTCAAGCTCGGCGGCGAGGTCGTGCGCGGAGCCTCGCTCGCGCCGATCGCCGAGGGCGTCGCCGCCCTCCGCAAGCAGGGAGTCCCGGTCGTCGTCGTCCACGGCGGCGGGCCCCAGGCCACCGAGCTCCAGAAGAAGCTCGGCCAGACGCCGAACATCGTCGGCGGGCGCCGCATCACCGACGAGGACACCCTCACCGTGATGAAGATGACCGTCGCCGGGCAGGTCAACGTCGACCTCTGCGCCGGGCTCGTCGCCCACGGCGCGGAGCCGGTGGGCCTCCAC
>JAEUKG010000260.1 GCA_016794325.1 Myxococcales bacterium
GCGCGCGCGCTCGTCGTCGCCGCCACCGAGGGCCCACGAGGCCTCGAGCCGGGCGACGGCGTCGTGGAACGTGGCGAGCGCGCCCGCCAGGGCCACGTGCACGCCGGCGCTGCGCGGGGCCGCCGCCGACAGGGCCGCGAGGGTGGCGACGAGCCCCGCGAGCCGCGCCTCGAGCGCCTCGCCGAGGCCGCGCTCGCGCGTGACGCGGATCATGTAGCCGCAGGCGGCGGCCAGGACGTGGACGTCCTCCACCGTACGAAACGGCTTGAGGTAGTCGTCGTAGCCGTCGCCGGGGAGGATCACCTCGGGGACGACCCCGTCGAGCGCGACCCGCGCGTGCGGGATCTCGGGGGCGAAGGGCGTGGGGCCGCGCGGGGTGACGGTGAGGCCGGGCGCGCGCGCCGACACCACCGCCGCCACCAGCCAATTGCGTGCATTCTGCACGCCTCGGCTCGCCACCACCACGATCCGCTCGGCGTGGGGCGCCATCGTCGCGAACGTCTTCTCCCCGTGGAGGGCGCCGCGCTCGTCGACGCGGGTGGCGATCGCCCGCGGGTGGGCGCCGCCAGACTCGGTGGCGGCGAGGCACGCGCGCGGCCCGGCCTCGGGGAAGAGCCGGCCGAGGGCGGCCGCGTACCCGGCGACGAACGCCACCCCCAGCCGATCGGCGGCGAGCCCGCCGAGCGCGGCGCGCGCCCACGGCGGCCACGCGGCGAGCGACGCCGCGCGATCGAGCATCGGCCCCGGCTCGGCGATCGGGCCGGGCAGCGCGCCCCCGAGGAGCGCGTCGAGCGCCGCGCCCGGATCGGTCGAGGAGTCCATGGCCCCCGAGGATGCCTCCCTCGTGACGGCCCAGCAAGCGCGTCGCGCGCGCGATTCCCAATCACGCTCGGCGATCGGGGGTGCTAGAGACCCTCGGCATGTCGTCGAAGGTCGTCTTCGTCACCGGCGCGTCGAGCGGCATCGGCCGCGCGCTCGCGCTCGAGTACGCCCACCGCGGCGCGCGCCTCGCGATCGCCGCCCGCCGCGAGGCCGAGCTCGTGCTCCTGCGGCACGAGCTCGAGCGCGCCAAGGCGCGGGTGCTCGTGCTCCCGCTCGACGTGCGCGACGCGGCCGCGACCCACGAGGCGCTCTCGCGCGCCGACCGCGACCTCGGCGCGCTCGACGTGGTCGTCGCCAACGCGGGGGTGAGCGCAGCCGGTCCGCCCGGAACCATCGCCTGGTCGGACGTCGAGCGCGTCATCGACGTCAACGTGAAAGGTGCAATTTGCACGCTCGTGCACGCCCTGCCGATCATGATGATGCACGGCAAGGGGCACCTCGTGGGCGTCTCGAGCCTCGCGGGGCGCGCCGGCCTGCCCCAGTCGGCGATCTACTCGGCGTCGAAGGCGGCGCTCAGCACCTACCTCCAGAGCCTCCGCGTCGACCTCCGCAAGGTGGGCATCGACGTGAGCGACGTGCAGGCCGGCTTCGTGCGCACGCCGATGACCGAGGGCTCGGGCTTCCCCCGGCCGTTCGAGTGGGAGGCGCCGAAGGCCGCCCGCTACATCGTCGACAAGCTCGATCGGCGCCCCGCCGTCGTCGACTTCCAGTTCCCGCTCACCGCGCTCACCCAGCTCGTGCGGGTCATGCCCCGCGGCGTCTACGACCGCCTCGCCCCTATCGTCGTTCGTCGCTGACGAGCGCGCGCACCCGCTCGGCGGCGAGCCAAGCGGGGTCGAACGGCTTGCCCTCCTCCGCGAAGCGCTGGGCCGACAGCGCGAGGAGGTCCCGCCGCGCCGCCTCCCACGCCGCGTCGTCGACGCCGAGGGTCGCCCGGTTCACGTGCAGCCACGCGAGCGCGGTCGCGTCGCACTGGAGCTCGGTGTACGCGCGCTCCTCGAAGGGCCCGTGGGCGTGGAAGTGCGCCCAGTCGTGGAGCCCCCACACGAGCTGGTCGAGGCGCTCGGCCGCGAGCGAGAGCACGCTCGCCGGCGGGACGCGCCGCTCGTAGAGCCCGTCGGTCGCGTCGTCGATCGCCCACGGCGCGAGCGCCCACGCGCCCTCCGGCTCCACCCACGGGGCGTGCAGGCGCGCGAGCTCGCGCGGCAAAAATGTGCACTCTGCATGCATCACGAAGACGAAGCCGCTCGGGTTGTCCATCCCCACCCGCGCCGGCGTGAGGGCGGGCTCGCCGGCGCGCCCGGGGTGGCTCCACGCGAGGGTCTCGCTCGCGCACCAACCGAAGGCGTCGAAGACCCCCTCGGGCACGATCCGAGCGACCATCGGCGTGTGGAGGAGGGCGGTCCGCAAGCGCGCGGACACTAGCCAAAGGGCGCGCTCCGAGCTACTTGTCATAGGAGATGAAGCCGTCGCTTCCGCCGAAGAAAGACGTGGCGCTCGCCCTGGTCGAGAAGTCCAGCGTCTACCTGTACCTCGACCCGCGGCGCGACGGCGTGGTGGTGCCCCCGTGGTTCCGCCGGCAGCCGGAGCTGATCCTCCAGGTCGGCCTCGACATGGCGATCCCGATCCCCGATCTGCGGTTCGACGACGAGGGCGTGAGCGCGACCCTGAGCTTCAAGGGCAGCCAGTTCTTCTGCGTCGTGCCGTGGCCCGCGGTGTTCGCGATGCGCGGCGAGGACGGCCGGGGCATGATCTGGCCGGACGACCTCCCCCCCGAGATGTACGCCCACGCGAAGTCGGGCGCCGCCGCCGAGGGCGAGCCGCCGGTCGTCGCGCCCGTCAAGCGCGAGGGCCCGCGCGGGGTGCCGTCGCCGAAGGCCGACAAGGCGCCGAAGGCCGAGGCCAAGGACGCCGAGCCCAAGGCGGCGAAGAAGAAGGGCAAGTCCAAGAAGAGCGACGGCCCGGTGCAGCGCGAGCTCCCGCTCGACGTCGTCCCCGAGCCCGCCGAGGCCGCGAAGGGGCCGCGCCCCGCGCCGCGCCCGGCCCCCGCGGCCGCGTCGACGCTCAAGCGGCCCGAGCCTCAGGCCGGCGGTCCACGGCGCCCCAAGCGGGAGCTGCCCCCGTACCTGCGCGTCGTCAAGTGAGCGCCTCGGGTCGCGTGTGCGCGTGCGTCGCCGCCGCTCTTGAGCGGCGAATTTCCACCCTTTTCGCGCCGCGGCTGTACTAGAAGCGGCCGGGCGATGGCTGGCGCGCAGGCGGGGTCCACACGTCCCATGGGCAGCGGTCTGCTCAAGCAGATCGCGCTCTTCGGCGGCGGTCTGCTCGTCGCGCTGCTCCTCGACTTCACGCTCGACAAGGCCATCTCCGACAGCTCGATCCGCCAGCTCCTGATGATGGCGGCGTGCAACATCCTCGTCGCGCTCTCGCTCAACGTCATCAACGGCATGGCGGGGCAGTTCTCCATCGGGCACGCGGGCTTCCTCGGCCTCGGCGGGTACTCGGCGGCGGTCGTGAGCGCGAACCTCCACGAGGCGCTCGGCGGCGGCGAGGCCACGTTCGGCAAGTCGTTCATCGTGGTGCCGGTGTCGCTCCTCGTGGCCGCGCTCTTGTCGGGGATCGCGGGGCTCTTCGTGGGCTTGCCGAGCCTGCGCCTCAAGGGCGACTACCTCGCCATCGTCACCCTCGGCTTCTCCGAGATCTTCCGCCTCGTGATCGCCACCGCGCAGATCGGCGACAAGGAGACCATCGCCCACGCCTGGTCGAGCGCCGGCTCCCCGCGCGGCTTCGTCCACGCGATCAGCGTCATGATCACGAGCCTCGGCGGGCAGAACGGCTACGCGGGCCCCAAGGACGCCGGCGTCCCGCTCTACGCCGGGCCGTTCTGGGTCGTCGGCCTCGCGTTCGTCCTCGGCGTCGTCGCGTGGCGCCTCAAGTTCTCGGGATGGGGCCGCGCGCTCCGCGCCCTGCGCGAGGACGAGATCGCGGCGGCCGCGGTCGGCGTCGACCCCACCCGCTACAAGGTCACGTCGTTCGTCATCTCCGCCGTCGGCGCCGGCATCGCGGGCGGCCTGATGGCGATGAACCGCGACGGCACGCCCATCGTCCAGCCCGACAGCTACAACTTCCAGGCGTCGTTCGACGCGATCACGATGGTCATCCTCGGCGGGTCGGGCAGCGTCACCGGCGCGGCGATCGGCGGCGTGTTCGTCACGTTCACCGTGAAGGCGATCGAGCTCCTCCAGAGCACCTCCGCGGTCCAGGCGCTCAAGCAGCGCTTCGAGAGCCTCGACCTCAACGCGCTGCGCATGATCATCTACGCCGCGGTGCTCATCGCGCTCATGATCGTGCGGCCCGAGGGCCTCCTCGGCGAGCGCGAGCTCTTCCAGAAGAAGGCGCCGAGCCCGGCCAAGGCGAAGTGAGGCGCACGAATGGACCTCACCCTCAAGAACGTCACCAAGAACTTCGGCGGCCTCCGGGCGGTCGGTGACGTGAGCTTCACCGTCCCCGACCGGTCGATCTACGGCCTCATCGGGCCGAACGGGGCGGGCAAGACGACGGTGTTCAACCTCGTCACCGGCGTCTACAAACACGACGAGGGCTCGATCCACCTCGGCAAGACGGACCTCCGCCCGCTCAAGCCGGCGGAGATCGCCCGCGCCGGCATCGCCCGCACCTTCCAGAACATCCGCCTCTTCGGCCAGCTCACCGTGATCGAGAACCTCCTCGTCGCGTGCGAGATCGACAAGAAGGCGTCGCTCCTGTCGTCGGTGCTCCGCACCAAGGTGCACTACGAGGACGAGTCGTCGATGCGCGATCGCGCGCTCGAGCTGCTCGGGGTCTTCGATCTCGCGCACACCGCGGAGGAGCCGTCGACGTCGCTGTCGTACGGCAACCAGCGCCGCCTCGAGATCGCGCGGGCGATGATGCTCAAGCCCAAGGTGCTCTTGCTCGACGAGCCCGCCGCCGGCATGAACTACGGCGAGGCCGAGGGGCTCAAGAAGCAGATCCGCTGGCTCCGCGACACGTTCGATCTCACGGTGGTGCTCGTCGAGCACAACATGCAGGTCGTCATGGGAGTCTGCGAGGAGATCCACGTGCTCGACCACGGCGAGACGATCGCCCACGGCACCCCCGACCAGATCCGGAACGATCCTGCAGTGCTGGCGGCGTACCTCGGCGAGGAGGCCGACGGCACCGCCACGCTCGCGAGCGACGCCGACGCCAAGGCGCCGAGCGCGAAGGGCGACGAGGCGAGCGCGAAGGAGCCCGGCGCGAAGGGCGACGAGGCGAGCACGAAGGGCGACGAGGCGAGCGCGAAGGGCGACGAGGCGAGCGCGAAGGGCGACGAGGCGAGCGCGAAGGACGCGAAGGGCGACGAGCGCGGCGGCAAGGCCGGCGAGGGGAGCTCGTGATGCGCACCGCCCACCCGACCCGACCACGCCGCACGTCGGCCGACGGCAAGCCGCTCCTGTCGCTCGAAGACGTGCAGGTGTCGTACGGCGGCATCAAGGCCCTGCGCGGCGTCTCGCTCGAGGTCCGGAGCGGCGAGATCGTCGCGATGATCGGCGCCAACGGCGCGGGCAAGACGACGACGCTGAAGACGGTGATGCGCCTCCTGCCGCTCTCGCACGGCACGATCACCTACGCCGGCGAGATGGTCTCGGGCCTCGGCCCCGAGGAGCTCGTCTCGCGCGGGGTGTCGCTCGTGCCCGAGGGCCGCGCGATCTTCCCGAACCTCACCGTGCGCGAGAACCTCGAGGTCGGCGCCTACCTCCACAAAGACGCGAAGACGATGCGCGAGACGATCGAGGACGTCACCGCGCTGTTCCCTCGGCTCGGCGAGCGCATGAAGCAGGAGGGCGGCACGCTCTCGGGCGGCGAGCAGCAGATGCTCGCGATCGGCCGGGCGATGATGGCGCGCCCCGAGCTGCTCCTCCTCGACGAGCCCTCGCTCGGCATCGCGCCCAAGCTCGTCCAGCAGATCTTCGCCGCCATCCGCCGCATCGCCGAGGCGGGGGTGACGATCCTGCTCGTGGAGCAGAACACCCGGCTCGCGCTCCAGGTGAGCCACCGCGCCTACGTGCTCCGCACGGGCGAGATCGCGCTGTCGGGGTCGTCGGCGGAGCTCGCGGCCAACCAAGAAGTGCAGGCCGCCTACTTGGGCGGGTGAAGCTTCACGTTCTGGCAGGAGTGGCTCAGCGCGTCTTCGGCCCGCTCGCGCACGCGCGGTGACTCGCCGCTGCGGGAGACGGGCCCGAGCATCTTGCACGTGAGCGGCATCTCGGTGGTCTCGGAGCCGAAGGGGTCGATCGCCATCACCACCGTCGCCCGCGTCGAGGGCGCGCCGTTCAGGATCTCGGCGATCATCGGATCGAACGGCGCCGGGCAGCGCTTGATGGCGATCGAGAGGGGGACGGTGAGCGCGGCGAACGTCTCCGGCGGGCGCTCGAGCAGCGCGCGCTTCCACGCGATCACCATGCGCGGGCAGGGGAGGGTGCCCTTGCCGGCGGCGTTGAGCAGGCCCGGCTCCGCGTTGACGCCGAGCCAGCCGAGGACGGCGTCGTCGGTCGCGGCGAGGCTCATCACCACGCCGACGCAGGAGGAGTGATCGCGCCCCTGGATCGGCACCGCGAGGAGCGTCGATTTCGCGTCGTTGCTGGCGTCGGGCGTGGACATGCCGTCGCACATCGCGCCGCGGGTCTTGGCGTCGAGGAGGCGGCGCTCCACCGCCGCGTGCGCGGGCGGGCCCACGCTCGCGAGCACCGAGGCGACGGCGCCGCCGCGCGTCCCGCCCGACAGCCGCGTCACGCCCTGCTCGAGCTCGGCGATGAACACCGCGAGCCCGGGGTCGCGCCGCGTCATCGCCTGCGCCGCGAGCTCGGCTCGGCTCGGGTCGACGAGCGCGCCCTTGAGGAGCTGGGTGCCCCACGCCGCGCCGCGCCCGTGCGCGTGCCACGCCGCGAGCATCGCGTTCACGTCGAACGAGCTGCGCCGCTCGAGGGCGGCCTGCGCCGACTTGTTGGTGTCGCCGAGGCGCCCGAGCGCGGCCACGGCGTCGGAGGTGCCGGCCTTCTCGAGGAAGTCGACGTTGCCGCGCTGCTCGGCCTCCGCGACCGTCGACGGCCCGCAGGCCGACGACAAGAGGAGCAGGGAGGCTGCCGCCGCGACGATCCCGCGCATGCGGTCATCGTGTCAGGGCCGCGCGCTGCTTGTCAAATGTCGGAATTCACGAAAGAAAGCGCGCGCCTCCACCCGCGGGCGGGGTCGGCGCGCGCCCGCGCCGGCGCGCCCGGGCCGAGGCCGCGCCGCCCGAAACGTGGCCCACCGCGCGGGGCCCTCTAAAATCGGCCCGCCAAGGACTCATGAACGCGTCCATCCGTCGCCTGCTCTCTGCCGTCGGCGTCCTCATGTCGCTCGTCGGCCTGGGGACCTTCGGCTTCTACACGCTCGGTCACGGGAAGTGGTCGGTGTCCGACTGCGCGTACATGACGATCATCACGCTGTCGACGGTCGGCTTCGGCGAGCTGTCGAACATGCACCACGTGCCGTGGGCGCGCGCGCTCACCGTCGCCCTCATCGTCAGCGGCGTCGGCGCCCTCGCGTACGTCCAAGGTAACCTCACCGCCCTCCTCGTCGAGGGCGTCATCGGGCAGGCGTTCCGGAGAAACCGCATGCGCAAGCACATCGCCGAGCTGAGCGACCACATCCTCGTCGCCGGCGCCGGGTCCACCGGTCGTCACGTCATCGAAGAGCTGGTCGCGACCCAGACCCCGTTCGTGGTCATCGACCGCGATCGCCACCGGCTCGAGGCGCTCTCGCAGGAGCTCGTGGGCGGCAAGATGCTCTACGTCGACGGCGACGCCACCCACGACCAGGCCCTCCTCGCCGCCAACATCAAGCAAGCGAAGGGCGTGGTCGCGGCGCTCACCCACGACAAGGACAACCTCTTCGTCACCCTCTCGGCGCGCAGCCTGAACCCGGGCGCGCGCATCGTGGCCAAGGTCATCGAGGACGAGGTGGGGCCGAAGATGGTGCGCGCCGGCGCGACGTCCATCGTCAGCCCGACGATGATCGGCGGGCGCCGCATGGCGAGCGAGCTGATCCGGCCCGAGGTCACCGAGTTCCTCGACCAGATGCTGCGCGACAAGGACAAGAACCTCCGGCTCGAGGAGGTCGTCATCCCGACGGGATCGAGCTTCGCGGGGCGCGCGCTCAAGGAGACGCCGATCCGCCGCGAGACGCGCCTGCTCGTCGTCGCGGTGCGCCTCGCCGACCGGAGCTTCCTCTACAACCCCGAGCCCGACTTCGTGCTCGAGGCCGCGATGACGCTGGTGGTGATGGGCGAGGCCGACCAGGTCGTCGAGCTGCGGAAGCTGGCCGGCGAGCAGGTCTCGTGAGCCACCGCGCCGCGCCGTTTGCGCGGTCGCGGGCCGTGTAACGCACATGTAACCCCATGTAACTTGGGCTGCGCCGCGCGGTCGCGCACACTGCGTCTCGTGCGGTCCGCCCACATGCTCCCGATCGTCGCGGCCCTCGTCGCCGCGCCGCGGCTCGCTGCCGCCCAGAGCGCCGACGCGCCGCCGCCGCTGCCCGCGCTCCCTCCGCCGTCCAGCGCGGCTCCGCCCGTCGCCCCCGTCGCGTCGGCCACCGCCTCTCCGTCGGAGCCCGTCCCGGCGGCGTCGCTCCCGGTCGCGGTCGCACCTCCACCTCCGCCTCCGCCGCCTCCGCCTCCGCCGCCCGCGCCGCCGTCCCCGCCGAACGCCGGCTACCACAACGGCTTCTTCTACCTCCGCGACTCGAGCGGCGCGTTCCGCTTCTACCCGCAGGGGCGCCTCCACGTCGACACCTACGCCCCGCTCGGGCCGGGCGTCTCGCGCCTCCCCGCGGGATCCGCGATGACGCCGACGATCTTCCTTCGCCGCGCGCGCCTGGAGTTCTCGGCCGAGTTCAAGAAGTGGCAGGCGGTGGTGATGGGCGAGCTCGGGCCCACGAGCATCGACAACACCAACGCTCGCGGCTCGACGCTCGAGTGCGTGCCCGACGTCGCCAAGGGCGAAAAGACGTGCACCCCGCGCACCTCCGCGCTCGACGCACCCTCGCAGCGCGCGGCCATCGTGAACGGCTTCGTCAACTACGCGGCCGCGCCGTGGCTCAACGTCCAAGCGGGCCAGTTTCGCATCCCGTTTTCGATGGAGCACCGCACCGGCGTGAACGTCCTGCCGTTCCTCGATCGATCGATGGCGGTCCGGCTGGTCGGGCCGCCCACCGGCCGCGACCTCGGGGCGATGGTGTGGGGCGAGGGCCCCAAGCGCTACTTCCACTACGCGCTCGCGGTCCTCACCGGCGACGGCGCCGACCGGACCAACGTCGACGCGCGCTTCGACGTCGTCGGCCGCGTGGTCGTCCGCCCGTTCACCGACAGCCGCGTCGCGGCGCTCAAGGAGCTGCAGGTCGGCGGCTCGCTGCGCAGCGGCTCCCGCGACGGAAAGCTCGTCGGCTACGACGTCTCGCCGATGACGACCCAGGGGGGCTATGCCTACTGGCGGCCCACCTACCGCGACGGTCAGCAGCGCCTCGTCCACATTATCCCGAGTGGGATGCAGGTGGCGTACGCCGGCGAGCTCTACGTGCCGCTCGGGCCCTACGAGCTGGCGGCGGAGCTCGTGGGCATCAACCAGCACACCCGCGAGGCCGAAGACGGCTTCCAGCTCACCGGCTCGTCGCAGCGCCTCGGGGCGATGTGGGGCTACGGCTACTACGCGCACGTCGGCGCGTGGGTGATCGGCGGCCGCGACGTGCTCCCCAAGCCCGGCACCATGGGTCCGCCGCACGTCGACTTCTCGCGGACGATCCGGACGCCGGAGCACTCGCTCCAGCTCCTCGCGCGCTTCGAGCAGGTCCGAGTCTCGTACTCCGGCGCCGAGCGCCGCGGCGCACCCGACGCCAAGACGCCCGACGGCGACATCGCGGTCGACGCCGTCGGCCTCGGGGCCAACTACTTCTTCACCCGGCACGTCCGCGTGACGGCGACGTACTTCTACTACAGGTTCCCCGACAGCGCGCCCGTCGCCTCGAGCGCGCCGGGCGGGCCGCAGCAGACGCCCTCGCAGCGCGCGCTCGCGCCCGCTCAAGGCCTCGACAAGGGCGTCGACGACGGCGCGCGCGACGCGGCCCACGTGCTCCACGAGCTCGCGCTCCGCGTCGCGGTGCAGTTCTGATCGGAGCGCGCTCGAAGCGGGGCCGCGCGTCTCGGCGCCCGAGAAGGGGGCCGGCGCGTCTCGGCGCGGGCGAAGGGGGCCGGCGCGTCGGGTGCCCCGAGCGCGGTCGACGTCGGGCGCGCGTCGGGGAGCGCAAGGCGCGGCGCCGGCCGGGCGGCCTCAGTCTCGGGTGATCGTGAGGAGGTACTCGCCGCCCTTCGCGTCGGTCTCGGCGTCGACGACGACGAGGTGATCGCCGGCCGGCAGGTCGACGACCGCGGTCTTGTCGCTCCGGCCCTCGCAGACCTTGTCGCTCGCGCGCAAGACGTAGACGTCGGCGTCGGCGGCGCCTTGGGCGAAGACGGTCGCGCGGACGGTCGTGCGCTCGGAGAGCGAGAGCCGATAGACGATCTCTCGGCCTGCGCCCGTGCGCGCGACGCGCCCCCCGGTCGACGGGCAGTCGTAGCCGCCGACGCTCGATGCGGCGCCGGACTTGGTGGTGCGGAAGTCGGTGAACGGGAGGCCCTCGACGCGCAGCGGCTTCGCCGTCGTGCCCTCGCCCTGGACGACGGGCGGTCGCGCGTCGAGGGCGCCGCTCTCCATCGCGACGCGGGTGCGGTGCAACGCCTCGAGAGTGACGAGGTTACGCACGTTGACGCCGGCCTTCAGCCCCTCGGCCGAGAAGTCGCACGCTCCCGACCGCGCCGCGTAGAGGTGGAGCTTGTCGCCGCCGATGCCCCAGTCGGGGAGCTTGCGGAGCTCGCGCTCGAGGTCGACGAACGGCACCTGCCGAGCCTCGGCGATGCCCCGCACGACGGCCGCGTAGCGGGGCACCCACGGGTCGGCGCCCTCGGGGCCGAAGGCCGCGACGTCGCCGGAGCGGAACGGGCGCGGCGGTGGAGAGGTGAGAATAGGGATAACGCCCTTCTTGGTCAGCGCGTCGGTGATCGCGAGCATCTCCTTCGCGTAGGTGAAGATGCCGCCGGTCGGCGCGTTCTGGATGTCGTTCGACCCGTACATCACGACGGCGTACCGAGCGCGCGTCGCGTCGACCTCGGCGACGAGCGGGCCGCCGAGGGCGAAGCTCGCGCTCGCGCCGACCTTCGCGGAGAGGCTCGTGCGGTCGAAGCTCGTGCGCCCCCGGTCGTCGCCGAGGAAGAAGTCGATCGTGTCCTTCATCGTGGCCGCGGGCGAGCCGAGCGGCGCGTCGTGCCCGGCGAGGTTCACGCCGCTCTTGGCGAAGCAGCGCATGAAGCCCTCGTTCACGGTCTGGGAGTCGCCGACCTTGGCGAAGACGTCCGCGGCGCGGCCCGGGTCCTTCTGCGCGATCGCGCGCCAGCGGGCGACCATCGCGGCCGACACCGGCGACTGCGTCTGACCCGCGGGGTAGCGCGCGGCGTCCGGGAGAGCACCGACCGCCTCGCTCGCCTCGTCGGGCGCGTCACCTTCGCCGTCGGCGGGCCCCGCGCAGCCCGTCAGCGACGGCAGAGCGGCGGCGAGGAGGAGGCCGGCAAGGACAGGTAGGCGCATGTAGGTCCACTAAGCACCGAGTGTGCCGACCGTCCGTCCACCAATTCTGAATCTTTCCAAGGCGCTCTTGAGCGGCGTGAGGCGCGCTGGATCACGATTTCATCACCAAACCCGCCCAGTTACGGCGCGCCGATCCCCCAGCCGCAAGAATAGGCAGCGAGCTGCCTAATTTCGGGAGGGGACATCCCTCCGCCAGGTTTCAGCTACTTAGCGAGGCCGGGATCCCTCGCTCGAAAATAGGCAGCGAGCTGCCTAATTTCGGGAGCGGGGCCAGGTTTCAGGTACTTAGCCTTCGGTCCCCGCCGGCGCGGCCGGCTTCACCTTGAGGGTCTTCTCTCCCGAGATCTCGACCAGCCCGAGCGGGGCGCCGCGTGGCTTGGTGACGTTCTTCGCCTTGCAGTAGTCGACGCCCACCTTCGGCGCTCCGCGGGCTTTGGAGTACCAGGCCGTGATCGCCGCCGCCGCCTCGAGGACCGCCCGCGGCACCTCGCCGCCCGTCGGGTTCCGCACCACGACGTGACTGCCGGGAGTGCCGCCCCCTACGTGCATCCAGATGTCGTCGGGTTCGGCGATCGAGAACGTGAGCTCCTCGTTCTCTTCGCTGCCGCGGCCGACCAAGACCTCGAATCCGTCGACCACGACGGTGCGGTACGGCTTGCCTTTGCTTCCCATGCGCGCTCGATACCACGGGCCGGCCCGCGTCGACGAGCCCGAACGAGGTGCGCTCGCATCGAGGAGTCGCGCGGAGCCCGAGGCCCGCGCGCGCTCAGGGGACGAGGCTCGCCCGCAGCGGCTCGTCGAGGATCTCGGCGAGGTGCGCGAGCGCCGGCGGATACAGGGCCGCGAGCGTCGCGAACTTCGCCGCCGGCAGTCGGAGCACCAGCGACTCCGTCACCGCAGTGACCGTCTCCGCGGCGGCGCGCCCGCCGAGCAGCGACCCGTGGCCGAACGAGCTGCCGCGCGCGACCCGGATCGACGCGCCGTCGCCGCTCGCCGCCTCGAGGTGCCCCGCGACGAGCACGTAGAGCCCGTCGCTGCGACGGCCGCGGGCCGCGAGCACGGTGCCCGCGGGCGCGCGCCTCACCTCGAACAGCCGAGCGAGCGAGAGTCGGGCGTCGGGCTCGAAGGCCGCGAAGAGCGGCGCGGTGCCCACCAGGTTCGAGACGAGGCGCCGCGCGAGGAGATCGAAGAGGCGGGCGAGGACCTCCGGGTGGGCGGCCATCGCGCGGTCGAGCGTCTCCTTGCGCACGCAGAGGAGCATCGTCGGCCGCAGCGCGCGCACGTCGGCCTGACGCTCGGCCTCGTCGAGCAGGCAGCCCTCGCCGACCACGTCGCCGTCGCCGAGCGCGAACGTCGAGCCGTCGCGCAGCGCGACCAGCACCGCGCCCTCGACGATGGCGAAGAGCGCGTCCGCCGGCTCGCCTCGCCGCATGACGAAGCCCGAGGCCGGGACCTCCACCAGCTCGGCGTCCGCGGCCAGCGTCGCGAGCGCGGCCTCGGGCAGCCCCGAGAGCAATCGAACCGAGGCCATCGTCGCGCGGTAGTCGGCGGCCGGCGGCCCCTCCTCCTCGACCGAGAGCTCCACCACCTCCTCGACCTCGATGACGATGCTCGAGCGGGGCTCGTCGGCGAAGCGCACCTCGTCGTCGAGCGAGTCGCGCGCGACGGAGAGTGGCGCCGGCTCCACCGGCGGCGGCGGCCGGAGCGGCGGCGGGGCCTTGGTCTCGGGCTTGACCTCGAGGCTCGCGAGGACGTCGGTCCGAGCGGGGTTCAGCGCGAGCACCAGCTTGGCCATCGCGATCGCCTTGGGCATGAAGCCCTTGGCGGCGTAGCGGCGCGTCGCGCGCTCGAACGCGGCCTCCGCCTCGCGCGCCTTGCCGAGCCGTCGCAGCGCGTCGCCGAGCCGCTGCGACCACTGCGGATCGCCTGGCTCGGCCTGCTCGAGCGCCGCCAGCGCCTTCGCGGCGTCGGCGTGCCGGTCCTTCGCGATGGCTCGCTCCCACTCGTCCCGCAGCGCGTCGACGTTCATGTCAGCGCACGCGCTCGGCGAGGTAGACCGCCCACCGACCCTCGGCGCCGATCTTGGCGTGGTAGTAGAGGCGGCACCCGTCCGGAGAGAGCCATCCGGGATAGTCGTCGCGCGTCGTCGAGAGCTCGACGACGCGCGTCGCGGCGCCGAACGGCGACTGCGCGGTGGGCCGGCTCGCGACGAAGATGTCGCGTCCGCCCGTCGTGCCGACGCGGTTGGCCGAGAAGAAGAGCAGGAGCCCGTCGGCCGAGAGCACCGGCGAGACCGCCTCTTCGGCGGACGCGGCGTCGAGCACGGCGCGGCGCCCGGTGAACTTCCCCGACACCTTGTCGGCCGCGTAGATCTGCGGCGTCCCGGTGCGGTTCGACACGAAGTAGAGGGTGGCGCCGTCGAGGGAGACGAACGGCATCGACTCGTCCTTGCCGACCTCGTTGACGTCGCTGAGCGCGGTCGCGGGCTCGAACCCGACCTCGGCGTTGTCGCGCTTCGTGAACATGAGGTCGGAGTCGGTCGCCGGTGAAGTCGTTCGGGTGAAGACCGCCGAGAGCCCGTCGGGGCCGAGAGCGACCTGCGCCGGCGGCGTCGCGCCGAGGTCGAAGTCGTTGCGGAGCGAGCCGGTGGGGAACGGCACGGCGGCGCTCTCTCTCGTCGACATGTAGACGTTCGCCGGCCCGAGGCGCGTGCTCGTGAAGACGAGCACCGTCTCGTCGCGGCTCAGCTTCGGCCACGCCTGGTCGGCGACGAAGCGCGCGCCCTCGAGCAGCCCCTTCGGCATGAACGGGCGGTCGGGGGTGCACGGGCCGAGCGGAGGATCGGGTTGCCGCACGTCCGGGAGCCCGGCCGCGTCGTCGCGCGACACGATCCCGCCGTCGTCGCCGATCGTCGGATCCGTCGTCTTCTGCGTCGTCGCCGGCTCGTCGCCGCACGCGACGGCGGCGCTCGCGCCCGCGAGCGCGGAGGCCAGACCGAAGACGAGCGCCCGCGACGACATCGCCCCACATTCTGCCGCCTCACGCCGCGCTGCGCCACGGCCGGCGCAATCTCGAGCGATCACGCCGCGATGCCGCGGGCGCTCAGGATGCCCCGCAGCGCCCCTTGGACCTCGGGCGTCGCCCCGTGCATCTGCGCGCGCGCGAGCTCGATGAAGCGCGCGCCGCGCGAGCGTTTGAGCCCCTCGACCGCGGCCGCGCGGTCGGCGGGAGCGCCGTGCTCGAGCACGCCGAGCAAGAACTCCGCGGCCTCCATCGTGTCGACGCGGGCGAGCGCGCGCAGCGCCGACGCGCGCACCGCGGGCTGGGGCGCCTCGCGCACGATGCGCGAGAGCGGGTCGAACGCGTGCTGGAAATAGAGCGACTCCACCGCCTTCGCCGCTTGGTCGATCACCGCCGGATCCGAGTCGCGGAGCCCGGTGCGTACGGTGATGAAGCTGCGCTTGAAGAAGAGCGTCTGCATCGCGGCGAGCACGGCGACCTTCGTCTGGCGCTCCGGCCGCTGGAAGAGCGCCTCGAGCGGCGAGAGCACCGCGTAGAGCTGGAGCTGCGCGAGCTGCTCAGCGAGGCGCACCCGCGCGCTGACGGCGGGCGCGCTCGAGTCGTCGGGGCGCAGCTCCACCGCGAACGCGGTGAGGCGCGCGAGCATCGCCTTCCGGCGGATGAGATCGGGCCAGCGCTTGTCGAGGAGGACGTCGGCGCACGCCTCGGCCGCGCTCCCGCGCTGCTCCCACTCGAGCAGGTCGACGTGCCACACGTCGGGGAAGTGGTTGTCTTGCCGCAGGTGGGCGGGCAGGGGGGCCGAGTCGATCGGATCGTCGCGGACCCCGGCGTAGCGCTGCGAAGCCCGGGCGTAGTGCTTGCGCCGCATGTCCTCGAGGTCCATCGACCCGAGCTCTTCGTACAGCTTGCCGACGCGCTGGTATTGCCCGACCTCGCCGAACGCGAGGATGGCGGCGAGGAGCGCGTTTTCGGCGATCTCCGCCGGGGCGCCGCGCTCGATGTGCTGCCGCGAGACGTCGCGCCACAGCTCGGCTTGCATGATGGTGTAGTGGGCGGACGACGCGGGCATGCCGAGCGTGCGCGCGTAGTCGGAGGCCTCGCGGGCGAGGGTGGCCGCGGCCGACAGCTCACCCTTCTCGCGGGCGGCGCCGAGGGCGTCCTCGAAATACTGGAGCGCGAAGTACTTCAGGTGGTCCTCGCGCAAGATGCGGATGCAGTTGACGTACCCCTCGAGCACGTCCTCGAACATGTTGCTCTCGCGCCCGATCTGGACGAGCACTTGGAAGCAGTCGAACGCGCGCTCGCGCTGGCCCACCGACTCGAAGTGGTCGGCCGCCTCCTCGAGGAGGCGCACCGCGGCGACGGTGGCCTCGCGCGCCTGGCGCGTGTCCTTGCAGTTCTTGGCGCAGCGGGCGAGGTTGAAGTGCACGAGCGCCGCGTTGTACGCGTCGGCGCCGGTCGCGGTGACCTGGCCGAGGCGCGACCAGAGCGCGCGCGCGCCCTGCCAGTCTTCGGCCTTCTCGCGGTAGATGGCGGCGGCGGCGACCAGGCCCGCGTTCTCCATCTCGCGGGCGGCGCCGGCCATGTCGCCCATCGTCCCCAAGGTGCGCGCGCGGTCGACCGGTGGCACGCCCTGGACGAGGCCTTGGGCCCGGCGCCAGCCGTCGGGCTCGCCCCAGGCCAGGTACCACTGCACCGTGAGCGCGGAGCGCGCGTCGCCCCGCCGCGCGAGCACGTCCACCAGCGGCCTCAGCACCGACACGTAGTCGTGCTCGGCGACGTGGGTCTGCTGGGCGGCGGCGACGAGCGCGTTCGCAGCGTCGTCGAGGTCGCCGCGCGTCATCGACGCTCGCGCGCGCTCGCGCAGGTGGTAGAGGTCGTCGAGCATTTCGACCCGTCGACGATAGATCAGCCGCGGCGCTGGGGAAACCGTCGCGCGCGCCTGGGCGCTCCCACGAGACTCGGAGGCGCTCCGGTCGTGGCGATCAGGCCGTGGGGGGCGGGACGCTGTTGCGCTCCCCGGCAGCGGCCTGGGCCTCGCGGCGCCGCTTGGGGAAGGTGATGATCGTCTCCACGAGGCCGATCATCACGTAGAAGCCGAGGAGCCACACGAGCACGAACTCCGGCCGCGTCTGCAGCGAGATGACCGCGCTCGAGCCCACCGCGAAGAACACGAGCGCGACCGTGCGGGCGTTGAGCTTCAGGTCCTTGAAGCTCCGGAAGCGGATGGTCGACACCATCAGGAACGCGAGGAACACGGTGAGCCCGCACATCGGCCACGCGAACTTCGCGGACGAGAGGGGCCCGCCGATCGCGTGGTTGGCGATGACGAGCGACAGGAGCACGCCGGCCGCGCCGGGGACGGGCAGGCCGACGATGTATTTGCCGGGCTTCGTCGGCTTGCCGCTCTCGCCCATCGACAGGACGTTGAAGCGCGCGAGCCGGACGGCGCCCGCGCCCGCGAAGACGAACGCGGCGAACAGGCCAGGGAGCCCCTTCTGGTACAGCGACCACTTGTAGACGAGCAGCGCCGGCGCGACGCCGAACGACACCACGTCCGCCAGCGAGTCGATCTGGAGGCCGAACGCGCTCTGGGTCTTGGTGAGCCGGGCGACGCGGCCGTCGAGCATGTCGAAGAACAGGGCGTAGACCAGCAAGAGGCACGCCTTGTAGTAGTCGTCGTCGCTGGTGGCGGAGGCGCTCAGGCGGATCGAGTCGAATCCGCAGAAGATGCTCGCCAGGGTGATCATGTTCGGAAGAAGGAACAGCGTCTTCCGGAGATCGATTCGCTTTCGTCGGGGCTCGACCACGGCTGGGCTCCATGTATGACCCAACTTTTGTCGGAGGTAAAGCGTAGGGCCGCCGATTCCTGGGCCCGCCCGCCCGGCGTGGCGCCGCGGGCGCCGCGGACGCGCCAGGCCGGCGGCGCATCCGCCGGGAAATTGGCCCTCGGGGAGCGGGAGGCCTACGCTTGCCGTCGTGACCCAGGCTATCGCTCCTTTGGCTCTCGCTTCTTGGGCCGCGCTCGCTCGCAGGAAGGCGCTCGGTGGCGCGGGCGCCGTGCTCGCGTCGGCGCTCCTCGCCGGGTGCGCGGGCACCGCGCAGGAGCGCCAGATGGCGTCGATGCAGGAGCACCTCGACAAGCTCCAGCTCGAGCAGGATCGCACCGCGGAGCGCATCGACGCGGTGGAAGGGGCGGTCGACAAGCGAGGCGCCGCGCGCCCCCCGCGCCGGGCGGAGCCGCCGCCGGTGGTGCAGCTCAGCGTCCCCGAGGAGCACGACCTCGATCCGTCGGAGGACGCCGAGGACACCTCGCCGCGCCCGAGCATCCGGGTCGCGGGCACGCCTCAGCCTCGCGCGGCCGCGGTCCGCAGCAAGGGCAAGAACGACCGCGTCGACGCGACCGGCATCGACGACGAGCCGCGCCCGCCGGGGTCGCGCCCGAGCGCGCTCGACCCCGAGGCCAAGCGCGCCTACGAGGCCGCGCTGTCGTTGGTGCAGGGCCGCCGCTACGGCGAGGGCGTCGAGGCGCTCAACGCGTTCCTCACCAAGTGGCCCGACCACCCCTACGCCGAGAACGCCGTCTACTGGCGCGGCGAGTGCTTCTTCGCCCAAGGCGACTACGCCCGCGCGATCGGCGAGTTCGAGTCGGTGGTCGCGCGCCCGCAGAGCGGGGCCAAGGTCCCCGACGCGATGCTGAAGCTCGGGATCGCCCACGACAAGATGGGCCACGCCGACAAGGCGCGCGCGGCGTACGACCGCCTCGCGCGCGAGTACCCCAAGAGCGACGCCGCGCGTCGCATCCCCGGATCGAGTGCTGCCTCCGGCCCCAAGGGCCCCAAGAACTGAGCGGAGCGAATCGCATGTCTCGAAGGCTCGTCCCCGTCGCTGTCTTCTCGACGCTCTCGTTGGCCGGCGTGACGGCGTTGGCGCAGGGAGCGCCTGCGCCCGCCCCCGCGCCCGCGGCCCCGGGCGGCGGCGCCGCGCCCGCGGCCCCGCAGGTCACGGTGTTCGGCGGCGCGGTCGCTCCGCCGGGCCCGGGGCAGACGCTGGGCGGCGGCAACATCTCGTCCTCGTCGTCGAAGCCGATCTCCGGCGCGAACGATCGCGACGGCTTCGATCTCGGAGGGTCGCGCGGCGCGAGCAACACCGTGCGCGGGGCCGAGGGCGGCTCGTTCGTGCTCGGGGGCAACCTCTCGGGGCGCTCGTCCGATCTCCACAGCGTGCGCCGCGGCGACACGCTCTGGGGGATCTGCGACTACTACTTCCGGAACCCGTACCAGTGGCCGCGCATCTGGTCGTACAACCCGCAGATCCAGAACCCCCACTGGATCTACCCCGGCGACCAGGTGCGCCTGCGCCCCGGCGCGGTCGAGCCCGAGCAGCCGAAGGGCGGCAGCAACCTCACCGATCGGCGCCGCCAGGTCGTCCCGGGGACGATCTTCCTCCGCAACGAGGGCTTCATCGAGGACGACAACGCGCAGACCTGGGGCGAGATCACCGGCGCGCGCGAGGACAAGATGTTCCTCACCGACTTCGACGAGGTCTACATGAAGATCGTCGACGATCGGGACGTGAAGATCGGCCAGGAGCTCACCGTCTTCCGGCCCATCCGCTCCGTCGGAAGCGTGAAGCTCGTGCAGATCCAGGGCACGGTGCGCGTCGACTTCTGGAACGCGAAGGAGCGCATCGCCCGCGGCCGCATCACCGAGACGCTCGACACCATCGAGCGCGGGGCGCGCCTCGGCCCCATCGCTCGCAAGTTCGAGGTCGTCCCGCCCCGCCGCAACGACGTCGAGCTCCGCGCCGGCGTCTC
>JAEUKG010000274.1 GCA_016794325.1 Myxococcales bacterium
CCGCGCGCGCGTGGGTCCGGAGGAGGAGGTGCAGGAGCTCGTGGGCGATCACGAAGACGAGGTCCTCGTCGTCCAGCGCGTCGACCCAGGCCGGGTTGAGCGCGATCCGCCCCGACTCGGTGACCGCGGCGGTGGGGACCGTCACGGCCGGGACGAGGTGTGCGAGTTGGGATAGTCCGGCGAGCTCCGGGAGGCGCGCGGCGGCGACGGCGAGGGCGCGCCGCGCGCGCATGAGGGCGCGCTCGGCGAGGGGATCCGGGGCGCTCACGACGTCATCTCCGCCAGCGCCTCGGCCAGCGCGGCGCGCGCGCCGAGGCGGCGCCAGACGTCGGCGAGGTCGAGCACCACGAACACGCGCTCCTCGGGGCCGAGGGCGCGGAGGAAGGCGTCGGCGCGCGCCACGCGCACGTCGGGCGCGCCGCGCGCGACGAGGGCGCGGACGCCCCGCAGGGCGCTCCAGCGCGACGCGCCCCGCGGCGGGAGCGCCGAGGGATCGGCGAGGTAGCGCTCGGGCGGCGCGAGCGGCCCGTCGTCGGCGACGGCGCAGAAGGAGGCGGCGTCCTCGGGGGAGAGGAGCCCGTGCGCGATCGCGCGCGCCGCGGCGGGCGAGAGCGCCCCGCGCGCCTCGAGGCGGTCGAGCGCCGACGAGAGCATCGCCCACGCCCGCGGCGTCGAGAACGGCCCGGGCTCCTCGGGGACCGGCCGGCACAGCGCGCCGGGCTCGCACGCGACGAAGGCGGCGACGTCGGCGCGCACGCCGCTCGCGCGCGCCCAGGCGAGCCACTCGCCGACGTCGGGGCGCACGTGGACGATCGCGACGCGGTTCACGAGCGCCGAGCTCATCGCGCGCACGAGCGCGCCGTCCTCGGCGCGGTTGCCGGCGGCGACGACCCACGATCCCGCGGGGAGCGCGTGCTCGCCGAGGCGCCGCTCGAGCAGGAGCGAGTAGAGCGCGCGCTGCACGTCGGGGGCCGCGGCCGGCAGCTCGTCGAGGAAGAGGCAGAACGGGGCGCCGTCCTCGGGCAGGAGCACGCGCGGCGGACAGAACACGGCGCGCTCGCCGACGATGCGCGGGATGCCGCTCACGTCCTCGGGCGCGATCTGCGTCCCGAGGAGCGAGCGGCACGGGAGCCCCGCGGTCGCGGCGACGCGGCGCACGATCTCGGACTTGCCGACGCCGGGCGGCGAGAGGAGGAGGAGCGCCTGGGTCTCGGCGAGCGCGGCGACGAGCGCCTCGGCCTCCGAGAGGGTCACGGTGGGGGTGAGCGAGGCGGCGGCGATCTCGCCGGACTCGGCGGGGGCGGGGACGGAGTCGAGCGCGCGGGTGAGCTCCTGGACGGCCTTCATGCCCGGGAGACGCGCCGCCCGCCCGACCCTGACGAGGATTCACTCTCGAGAGTGAACCGGGGCCCTCACGGCGCGCCGATGACCGCCCAGAGGAGGCCGTGGGCGACGGCCGGCGCGAGGAGCGAGCGGTCGCGGCCCCGCAGCACGCCGAAGACGATCCCGAACACGAGCTTCACCACGAGGGAGGCCGGGCGCAGGTTCATGTGCATGAGGTCGAACACGATCGCCTGGACGATGATCGCGGGCGCGAGGCCGATCTTCTCGGTGAGCGCCCCCTGGAGGTAGCCGCGGAAGAGCGACTCCTCGACGAGGGCGGCGCCGAAGACCGCGATGCACAGGTAGATGAGCCGCTCGGTGATCGAGTAGCTCGCGATCGCGCGGCCCAGGCTCGGGAGGGTGTGCTCGCCGGTGACGAGCAGCGCCGCGATCAAGACGCCCGCGGCGAGCGCGAAGCCCGCGACGCCGAGCGCCACGTCGCGGCCGACGCGGTCGAACCGCCAGCCGAGGCCCCGAAGGGACACCTTGCCGAGGCCGAGGAGCCCCACCCGGAGGATCAGGCCGACGTCGAGGACGCCCAGCAGCCCGACGATCAGCGCGACCGATCGCCAGCCCGACTTGAACATGTCGTCGCCGAGCCAGCCCTCGCCGATGACGCCCATGCCGAGGACGAAGAGGAGGAGCGCCCGCGCGACGACGAGGCCGACACCGTGGAGGATCTTCTTCATGGGCTCGAACAACGCGGCCCCGAGGCTCGCGTGACGAGGGGCGACGTCACCAAGACGGGTGACGCGGCGCCCACCAGCCCACAGCGGAGCCTCGCGGCGTCGCTGCGTCGTGCCGGGAGACGCGCCGCCCCGACCGACACTGACGAATTCACTCTCGAGAGTGACCGGAGCGTGTGCTCCGGGCTCAGAGCGCTGGGCACGATGGATCGGCGGTAGGGCTGGGCCGACGTCGCCCGGCCGCATCGAGGGGCGGCCAAGCAACCGGTGCTCGGAGTGCTGCGCCAGCGGCGAACGCCCCGCGTGCTAGACTCTCGGTGTGGAGATCCTCGAGATCGACGTCGTGACTGGAAAGAAGACCACGTTTGCTGCGGACTCACGGCGGGCTCTCCGCGCGCTCCTGAAGGCCGAGGTCCCCTTCGCGGTGATCGGCGCAACCGCGCTCGCGGCGCGTGGGCTTCCGCGAATGACGAAGGATCTCGACCTGGTGGTGACGACGGACGACGCCTGGGAGGCGCTGTCGTCGCTCGAGGCGGCTGGGTTCGTGAGCGCGGCGCCCATCGACAGGTCCGACGAGCCTGAGCCCATGTATGTCCTGACTCGCGGATCGAGCGAGGTCGACCTCTTGGTAGCCTCCGGCGAGCCTGAGAGCACCGTCGTCGCCGAGGCATCGATCACCAAGGTGTTCGGGGTCGATGCTCCGACAGCGACGCTCGAGCACCTCGTCCTCATGTACCTCTACAGCAATCAGTTGAGGCACCACGCCGACCTCGCGAGGATCGTGGTTGAAGCCAAGGCCGACCTCGCCGAGGTCGAACGCTATCTCGCTGAAGTGCACCCGGAGATGCTCTCCGTCCTCCGGGAGCGCGTGCATTTCGCGCGCAATCCCCCCCCCGCGCCGGCCCGCCCACCGGCACGGAAGCGTAGCTGAGGCGCGGCGCCTCGCGGGCGTCGCCTCGACCCTGACGGTCGTCCTCGCTCCCAATGATCGAGATCGCCCCGCTGGTCGTCAGGCCTCCGGTCGGTGCGCGTCCCTCGGGTGTGCGGTGCCGTTCCCACGAGCGATGGGCTCCCGCCACCGGGCTCGCCACGTGTATCCTCGGGCCGATGGAGGGCCCCGAGGTCGAGCCGGAGTGCGCGGCGCTGCTCCGCGCGGCGCGGGCGCTCGCGAGCGCCGCGGACGACGCGTCGCGGGCGGCGGCGTCGCGCGCGGTCGCGGCGGCGGCGGGGCCGGTCTCGGCGCTCGTGCGGCGGCACGCGGCGGCGGTGGCGAAGAAGCACGCGTCGCTCGCGCGCGGGGCGCGCATCGACGAGGACGACGTCGCGCAGGAGGTGCTCCGCAAGCTCCTCGAGAGGCCGCCGGTGAACGAGGCCGACAACCCCCCGATCGCGGTCGTGGTCGGCTGGGTCCGGGCGGTCGCGCTCCGCCACCTGCTCGACCGCGCGCGCCAGAAGCACCGCTACCTCCCGGCCAAGACGCCCGCGGGGGACGACGACGCGCCGCTCGATCCGCCGGCGAGCGGGCGCCTCGCCGACGACGCCCTCGCCGCGCGGCAGGACGTCGAGCGCATGCGCGCCGTCGCGCCCGAGGCGCTCGCCGGCCACAAGCACCTGCCCGAGGTCTACGCCATGCTCGCCCTGGATCCGGAGCTGCCCGCGTTCGAGATCGCCGTCGGGCTCGGCCTCGTGCCGCCGCCCCCGCCACCGCCGTGGCCGGCCGACTACAGGAAGAAGAAGGACGCCGCCGTGCAATACGCCTGGAAGCTGCGCCAGCGGACGCTCGATCGCCTCGCCGAGTCGCTCGGCGAGGGCCGCCGCGCCGCGCTGGCCGGAGGTCGATCGTGAGCGCGCGCGCCTTGCTGGAGGCGCTCCGCGCGCGCGCCGTCGCGGAGGCCGAGCAGCGCGCCCGCGACCTCGAAGGCGCCGCCCCCGCCGCGGACGTCGTCGCCGCGCTCGAGGCCGTCGGCGCCGCGCGGGCGGCCGGCGCCTCGCCCGATTCACTCTCGAGAGTGAGCGCGGCGCTCGAGCCCGGCGTCGCGTCGCGGGCGCTCGCGGACGACGCGGCGCTCGGCTTCGACGCGCTCGAGGAGGCGGCGCTCGCGCTCCTCGCCGCCGCCCTTGCAGGCGACGATCCGGGCGAGCACGAGGCGGCGGTCCGCGGCGCGCTCGCGGCCCGCGCGCGCGCCGAGAACGTGCGCCTCGGCGCCGAGCTCGTCGGGGCGAGGATCCCCGATCTCGCGCTCGCCTTCGTGATCGCGCACGACGAGCTCGTCGCGCCCGCGCTCGCGCGCCTCACCGCCTGGAACGACGCGCGCGGCGAGCTCGCCGCGGCGATCGCGCCCGAGCACCGCGCGCGCTTCGCGTTCGTCACGAAGGCGGTGCACGTCGCGCCCTCCGCGATCGCGCACGTGGCGGCGATCGCCGAGCTCGCCCGCGCCTTCCCCGAGGTCCGCGAGCGCCTCGCGCCGGTCCCCGCCGCGCCGCCGCAGGTCACGAGCCTCGCCGCCTGGGCGAAGGCCCGCCGCGCCCGCGCGGCCGACGCGCGGATCGCGGTCGCCGCGTCGACCGACAGCGGTGCGCTCACCGTGCTCGCGAGCGATCAGGTCGAGGTGTCGCTCCGCGGCGACGCGACGCTCGTGGTCGACGTCCACGCGCCGCTCGCCGAGGGCGCGTCGCCGTCGGTCACGACCGCGGCCGGCCGCGTCGTCCCGATGGCGCCGGTCCCGCGCACGCTCGGGCGCTTCCGCGTCGACCTCGACGACCGCGACGCCGCCGGCGGGCCGCTGACCCTCGCGATCCCGCTCGAGGCGGGGGCGATCACCCTCCGCGTCCCGCCCGACGGCGATGAGTGACGTCCACCTCGCGGCGGCGCGCGCGCTGCTCGACGCGGGCGCGGGCGCGTCGGCGTGCCGCGTGCTCGGCGCCCTGCGCGGCCGCGAGGCGAACGATCTCCGCGAGGCGAGCGCGTCGGCGTCGCTCTCGCCCGGCGTCTACGCGATGGTCGAGCACGAGGGGGCGGGGCTCGTGCTCCCGGTGCGCGCGCGCGTCGGCCCGAGCCCGTGGGCGCCCCCCGACGTGCGCGAGGCGAGCGCGGCGGCGATGGCGGCGGTGCGCGCGTGGCTCCGCGAGCCGTCGCTGCCGGAGCTCGGGGTGGAGCTGCCCCCGGCGTTCGGCGTGCGGGGTATCTCGATGGGGCTACCCGCGGCGCTCGCGTTCGTCGCGCACCTCTGCCCCGGCGCCGCGCCCGAGGTCGCGGTGCTTGCCACCGGGCGGATCGACGCCTCGGGCGCGGTCCTCCCGGTCGCGCACGTGCGCGAGAAGCTCGCGGGCGCGGCGGAGGAGGCGGGGCGCCGCGTCGTCGTCGTCCCCCTCGGGGCCGACGCCCCCGGCGCGATCGCGGTCGCGGACCTCGGGGCCGCGGTCGACGCGTGCCTCGGGCCGGGTCGCGCGCTCGATCCGGCGGCGATCTCGCTCGACGGCGCGATCGCGCGCGCGCGCCTCGAGGCCGATCCGCGCGCGGCGGCTGCGATCCTCGAGGCGATCCCGCGTGTGCGCCTCGCGGCCGCCGATCGCGCGCGCGTCCTCCTCGAGCTCGGGACGCGGCTCCGTCACGCCGGAGAGACCGCGCGCGCGACGGAGCTCCACGAGGCCGCGCGCGCGGAGCTCGCCGCCTCGCGGCAGGTCGTCGGCCTCGAGGCCGCCGAGCGCTACGAGCTCGAGGTGATCCTGACCGGCCTCGATCGCTACGAGCTCGAGGGCGCCGCGGCCGCGCTCTCGGCGCGCCTCGCCGAGCCGTTCTTCGCGCTGCGGAGCGAGCTGCGGTGCCGCGGCGCGCTCGCGCAGGCGCTCTCGATGCTCGGGCGGCCGCGCGAGGCGCTCGCGCTCCGCGAGGAGAACCAGCCCCTCCACGAGCGCTCCGACGAACTCGCGCGCGTCTTGCCCGGGACCTTGTGCCAGCTCGCCCTCGACGCGGCGCGCGCGGGCGAGGCGGCGGCGCTCGAGCGGTACGCCGCGGCGCTCCTCCGCGCGACGCCGCCGGGCGACGCGCGGCAGTGGGCGTTCTCGGCGAGCGCCGTCGTGCGCGCGCTCGTCCTCGCGGGGCGCGACGCCGAGGCGGTGGCGTGGGCGCGCGGCGAGCGCATGCTCCACGGCGTCCTCGCGTCGGCCGCGCTCGTGCGGCTCGCGACGTCGGGCGCGCCGATCGCGGGGCACCCGGAGACGTCGACCGCGCGCGCCCTGGTCCGCGCCCACGGTCGCCTCGGCGACGCGGAGGCCGCGTCGCGCCTCGCCGCCCGCGTAGTCCAATCCGAGGGCGCGCGCGGCGATCACGCCGCGTGGCTCGCGCGCCTCGCCGCGCTCGAGGCGGCGCTCTGGGCCCCGCCGGCCGAGCGCGCGCGGGCGATCGACGCCGCGCGCGCCGCGCTCCGCCCCGCGCACGAGCCCGCGAGCGCGCACCACGCGGATCTCTTCACCGCCGCGCCCGGCGATCTCGCGGCCGCGATCGACCGCGTCTTCTACTGAGGCGCGGCCCGCGTTCACTCTCGAGAGTGAAACGGCGCGTCGGGATTCACTCTCGAGAGTGAATCGCGCGATCTGGACGCCCCGGTGCTTCCCCCTGGAGCGCGCTCGGGGCCTTCGAGCGGGTGGCGGTGGCCGCCTCGGGCCGCTGTCAACGCCGGTCCACTCGGGTAGCATCGAGGGATGAAGGCTCGCAACGCCGTCGGTCTCATGGTCCTCGCGCTCGCGCTCCTTCCGCTCCCGATCGTCGCTTGCAGTCGACCCGCCGCGCCGGAGCCCGCAACACCCGCGAGCGGGGCCACCGAGGGCACGCCGCCCGCCTCGGCGCGACCGGCGCCTTCGGGAGCCGCGGGTCTCGAGGTCGTCGGTGACGAGAAGGGTCCGAAGGCCTTCGCGAGCGGCGGCGTGCCGCTCACGAGCGTCGGCGAAGGCGGCGGCGGGCGCGGGCAGGGGGTCGGCCTCGGCGACATCGGCCCGCTGGGCCGGACCGCACCTTCCGGCCGCCTCGGAGGCGCGCACTCGACCGCGTCGCCGACCCTGCGGCAGGGCAGGACGGAGGTGAGCGGTCGCCTGCCGCCGGAGGTGATCCAGCGGGTCGTTCGAATGAGCTTCGGACGGTTTCGCCTCTGCTACGAAGAGGGGCTGCGGACGAACCCGAACCTCGCGGGCACAGTGACCGTCCGCTACACGATCAACGAGCGCGGCGAGTCGTCGCCGGCGAGGGACGGAGGTTCGACCCTCCCGGACCCGGCGGTCGTGCAGTGCGTCGTCCGCGCGTTCGAGGGCATCGACTATCCCAAGCCGGAGAGCGGGACCGTCGCCGTGACCTACCCGCTCCTGTTCACCCCGGGTGATCCCACCCCCTCGAACCCGGCCTCGAGCGCGCCGAGCTCCGCTCCATGAGCGCCCTCACGCGGTCCTTCCTCTCGACGGTCCTCTTCGCCCTCGCGGCGTGCGGTGACCGAGCCGCGCCGCCCGCGTCGGCGCCGGCTCCGAGCGCTCCGAGCGGCGCGCCCACCGGCGAGGTGGCGCCCGCCCCGTGGAACGTTCGCTACGGCGTCGAGCTCGACGGCGGCGGTGGTCTAGAGCTCTCGGGTGTCGGCGAGCGCGGCGGCACCCTCCGCAGCGGCGCCGACGCGGGCGGGGGCTCCCGAGCGTCACCGAGCCCGGGGAGCGCGAGCCACAGCGTCGGGCCGGTGACGGTGAGAGAGGGCGCGCCGGTCGTCCGCGGAGGCCTGCCGGTGGAGGTGATCCAGCGGGTCGTTCGAATGAGCTTCGGACGGTTTCGCCTCTGCTACGAAGAGGGGCTGCGGACGAACCCGAACCTCGCGGGCACAGTGACCGTCCGCTACAC
>JAEUKG010000287.1 GCA_016794325.1 Myxococcales bacterium
CGCGCCTCCCTACTTCGCGATGGTGCACTTCGCGGGGACCCACGCGCCGTATTTCGTCGACCCGGCCATCGCCCCCCACCAGCCATGGGATCGGAGCCCCGCGTGGGGCAAGCTCGACAAGCTCCACAACGCCTACAAGAACGCGATCCTCGCTCAGGACGCCAGCGTCGACCGGTGCCTCGACGCCTTCCTGCGCGCCCACGCGGGCCGCCCTTGGATCGTCGTCTACACGAGCGATCACGGCGAGGCGTTCGGCGAGCGCGGCGCCATCCACCACGGGCAGGGGCTGTACGAGGAGCAGATCCGCGTCCCCGCGTGGGTGATGCACGCGGAGGGGGCGCTGCCCGCGGCCCGCGCCGCGGCCCTCCGCGCGCGCGCGGCGAGGCCCACCACCCACCTCGACGTGCTCCCCACCGTCCTCGACGCGCTCGGTCTCCTCGGCGCGCTCGGCATGGAGGGGCAGGCGGCGCGCTTCGCGGGGCGGAGCTTGATGGCGACCGAGCCGATGCCCCCGTGGGCTCCGGTTCCGATCACCAACTGCACCGCGATGTTCCGCTGCCCCGTGAGCACCTGGGGCATGCTCGGAGAGCGGCGCGTGCTCCTCGCGCAGCCGTGGGACACCCGCTTCCGGTGCGCGGACCTCCGCGCGCCGCAGGGGATGGTCGAGCCGTTCGACGCCGAGTGCGACGGGCTCCTCGCCGCGTCTCGCCGCTACTTCCCGGACCTCCCGAACAAGCAGCCGAACCGCTGACGACGGCCCTCGAGAGGCGCGGGCTCACGTTGGCGCGCTCGGTGCGTACCTCGACCTCGCATTCCCCGGGGCCCGTGCTACGGACGGGTCATGCGCAGCTCGATCGTCGGCGTGGTGCTCGTGATCCTCGGGGTGGGCGGCTTCGTCGCGTGCAGCAGCGGCGACACCGGCGGCGGCGGGGCCAGCTCGTCGAGCTCGTCGAGCTCCGGCGGCTCGTCGAGCTCCGGCGGCGCGAGCTCCTCGTCGAGCTCCGGCGGCGCGAGCTCCTCGTCGAGCTCCTCGTCGAGCTCCGGCGGCTCGAGCTCCTCGTCGAGCTCCGGCTCGTCGGGGACGTGCAACGCCCTCACCCAGCTGGGCGCGAACCACGACATCTTCACGACCCAGGCGGATCCGCCCGCGGCGGTCGGCGGCGCCGTGGCCGACGGCACGTACGTCGTCTCCACCTCCAAGGTCTGGGGCGCGAAGGCGACCCCCGAGGGCACCCAATTCGGCACCGCCGGGCCCGCGATGATGGTGCTCGCGGGCACGAACGTGCAGACGGTCACCACCGGCGCGAGCTCGCTCAAGGTGACCCGACGGTCCGGCACCGTCGCCTACGCGGGCACGAACGCGACGTTCACGCTCACCTGCGAGAACCCGACTCCCGACGCCGGCCTCGACCCGCCCGGGACCGTCGGCTACAGCGTCGTCGGCGGCGCGCTCCTCATCTACGCTCCCCTCGGGACGGCCACGCTCGAGACCACCTACACGAAGCAGTGACCTCCGCTTGAGCGGCCGACTGCGCCGTGAGATGCTCGCGGAAATGCGAGCACCCAACCGTTGCCCGTCGTGCGGGGGCGTGAGCTTCGTGGCGGTCCCGAACGTGGAGATCGAGATCCACCGCTCTTCGAGGTCGCTCGGGCGGCTCGGCGTGAACCTCCTCGCGTGCGAGGCCTGCGGACGCCTCGAGCTGTTCGGCACGAACGCCGCGCACCTCCTTCAGACGGTGCCCGGCGCGGTCCGCTCGTGAGCGTCACGCGCCGGTAGCGGGCCCCGCGCGGCCGCGCCACCCCGACACCGCGACCCCATGCGTCGGTCTCGCCCGAGATCTCGTCGTGGGCGGCTCCGGGCCGCGCTCGAAGCCGGGAGGCTGCTCGGCGCGCGGCGCCGCCTCGACCTCACGAGCGGTCTCGACGCCGCGGGCCCTGCGTCGGCCGGGAGCGCGCGTCACTGGAAGAGCACGTCGCCGTCCGGGGTCGTGGTCCGCTTCTTCACGTCGTCCCACGGGACGTCGGCCCAGCGGTCCTCGAACTCGAGGTACGCGGCCGCGCGGGTGGCGATCGCCTGCTTGCGGCACTCGACCGCGCCCTCGGGGCGGACGACGCACACGAGGGCGCGCTTGTCGTATTGGCTCGAGCCGGTGACGTGGTCCACGCCGCCGTCGTCGTCGTAGACGGGAAACGGGTTGCTCCAGCAGTGGTGGTTCGAGACGACCACGACCGTCGCCCCGCCGTCCTTCCTCCTCACGACGTCGACCTTCTCGAGGCCGTGCCCGCAGGCGCCGCCGCAGCCCGGGTTGCGGATCTCCTCGACGTCGATCGCGAAGTCGACGACGAACGCCCCGCGCGCGGTCACGATCACGACGTCGCGCTCGCGGGTGCTCCACTCGGTGACGAGAACGGAGCGGAGGTCCACGAGCGGCGGCGCGAGCTGGCCGTCGGCCATCGGGTCGCCCCTCACGCAGTAGGGCGGCTCGATGAAGCCCGGATATTCATCCTTGCCGGCCGCGAACCTGGGCGCGACGGCGGCGCCGTGATCCTTGCAAAATGCATCGATCGACGCGAAGGGCCCGCGCACCTTCACCCCCGACGCGTCGGCGGGCGCCGAGGGCTTCGCGGGGACCTTGGCCGGGGCGTCGAGGCTCCCGACGAGGACGTGCGGCAGGTGGGGCGGCACCCGCGCCGCGCCCGGCTCGCCGTAGACCGCGAGCTCGGAGACGACGAGCTCCCGCCACGAAGCCTTGGTGCCCGGAGCGACCTCGAGGACCTCGATCCGGAAGTCGCCGCCGGGGGCGTCGACGGCGATCGGCTGGGGACCGCGCTTGTCGGGGTCGAGCGTCGCCTCGCGGAGCGTCACCCCGGCCCGCGACACGCGGACCCTCTTGATGCGGTGGTTCGCGGTGAAGAGGTCGTCGGTCGGCCCCCTCTTGTCGAAGCCCGCGGTGAGGGCGATCGAGGTGACGCGCGCCTCGGCGGGGACGCGGAACGCCATCCACCCGCCGACGAGGTCGCCGGTCTTGCCGTTCCACGCCGTCTCGGCCTTGCCGTCGATGAGGTGCTCGGGGAAGTCGCGCGGGTTGTCGACCTTCGACGAGACGGCGACCACGGCGCTCGTCGTGTAGAGGAGGTTCGTCGCCGTCGAACGCGATCCACCGTCGCCCGCGACGGCGCGCACGCCCTGGGCGGACGCGTCGTCTCCGCGCGCGCTCGCGCCGTCGCGCGACGCCGCGGCGGGCCCGCCGCCGGTCGCCGCGCCGTCGCCCGTACACGAGCGGCACGAGGCGAGCAGCGAGAGCGCGAGGAGCGGGAGGCAGAGCGCGAGGAGCGGGAGGAGCCGCGGCGCGGCGCGCGCCGTCACTCCTTGAGGACCAGCGACGCGTCGCGGGTGGACGGGGTGCCCGACTTCTTCGGGAAGACGAGCCGTGCCTTCACCGTCGCCTCGCCGTCGGCGGTCGGCGTGAGGGTGCATTCGCGCATCTTCCCCGTGTATTTGACCGAGCGCTTCGAGCCGATCGAGATCTCGCGGCTGTTGGTCTTGACCGAGACGTCGAGCGGGTTGCACTGGGCCTTGCTCACGACCGACGCGTTCTGCACGAGCTCGACGTCGTAGCGCGCCTCGAACGGCTCGGCGAACTCCCAGTCGAGCGAGACCCACACCGCGAGCGGTTTGCTCGCGTGGACCTGCAGCTTCGCCTCGGCGCTGCCCTCCTGATTCAACGCCACGCGACCGACCTCTTTGCCGCAGCCGGCGAGAGCGACGGCGCCGATGCACAGCAGGCCCAACGCGACACGGGAGCTCATGCGACGAGCGTACCCGAGCTCCGGAGCCGCGGCGGGCTTTTTGCGCCTCAAGGCGAGGGGTAGCAGTCCACGACCTTCGTGCCGCCGCCGAGCATCGGATAGGAGAGTGAGAGCTTGCTGGCGTTGCCGGTCCAGGTGCCCACCTTCACGCTGGTGCCCTGGTCGAACCAGCCATCGCAGCGGAGCGCGGTCGTGGTGCGCAGGTTGACGCACCGGCCGGCCTGCGTGGCCCACGTGTCGGCGAAGCCGTTGCACGCCCAGTCGCGGTCGCACACGCCGCACGCTCCGCCTGCTCCGCCCGACGAGCTCGTGCTCGACCCGCCCGACGAGCTCGACGTGCTCGACCCGCCGGAGCTCGACGTGCTCGAGCCGCCCGAGCTCGACGTGCTCGACGCGCCCGACGACCCGCCGCTCGACCCACCCGATGACCCGCTCGACCCGCCCGACGACCCGCTCGACCCGCTCGACGACCCGCCCGACGCGCCCGACGACCCGCCCGAGGCCCCGCTCGACGACCCGCTCGACCCGCCACCGTCCGGCAGACCGAGGCCGAAGACATCGGCGGGCTCCCCCGCAGGCTTCTCTTCGCCGCCGCCTGTCGACCCCACGGCACAACCCACGGCGACCGCCGAGGCGACGATTCCGATCCACAACGCGCTCCGAGGTGACGGCCGCATGCGCGGTGGTACGCAAGCGCGCGAGCCATCCTCCCCTCCAAGGGACGAAATGCCGAGGATCCTGGCCGACTTGGCGCGGCGCGATCCCCCTCCCTCGAAAATAGGCAGCGTGCTGCCCATTTTCGGGACGCCACCCCCGGCCGATCCCCCTCCCTCCAAAATAGGCAGCGTGCCCATTTTCGGGACGCCACCCCCGGCCGATCCC
>JAEUKG010000311.1 GCA_016794325.1 Myxococcales bacterium
CGAGCCCTCGGCTTCGCGGGAGCGGCGACGTATCCGGTGACCATCGCCGCGTTCTTGGTCTCGGTGATGGTCATGGACCACTTCTCCATGCGCTACCTCGCGGTCATCACGCTGATGACGCCCTTCGCGCTCGTACCCATCGCGACGCGGGTGTCGTGGCCCCGGTTCGCCGCGCTCGTGGCGCCGTGCGTGCTCGCGAGCGCGGTCGGCGGTTGGGTCGGCTACGGGCCGTTCGTGCGCGGGCCGTTGCCGGTCGTGCCGCGCGAGATCCACGACGACTACGCCCTCGGCGACCGGCTGCAGGCGGAGGGCGTCCGCTACGCGATGGCCGACTACTGGGCGTCGTACCGGCTCACCCTGCTCTTCGCAGAGCGCATCGTGGTCGTCCCGAAGAACCGCGGAGAAGACCGGCACCTGCCCTACCGGCGCGAGCTCGAGGCCGCGCCCCGGTTCGCCTACGTCCACGATCCCGGCCGGTCGCGCGAGTCGCTGGCCGACGCGGAGGCGCTCGTCCGCGAGTCGTCGCGGAGCTACCGCCGTCTCCAGGTCGGCGCCCTCGTGGTCTTCGTGGCCGAGCGATGATGCCCGCGCGGGCGCGTCAGAGCGGGCGCCAGGTGAGCTCGAGGCACTCGCACGCGGGGCTGCCGATGAAGGCGCGCGCCACCGACGCACGACCGAGCGAAAGGCGCCGCACGCGCTCGTAGCCCCCGAAGCGACCCTCGATGTACGTGCCGTTCATCGCCCCGAGATCGTAGAGCGCCACCTCGTCGCGCTCGCGCACCACGAGGCCGTGCACGCGCGACACGAACCCGCCGAGCACGTGGAGGAGCGACGGGTGGCAACGCGGGGAGCGCCCGATGAGCACGCCGCGATCGAGATCGCCTCCGCTGAGGCGGACGGTGTAGCTGTCGAAGCCTCGGCGGAGGGTGAGCTCGAGCGCGGGCTTGGGCGAGAGCGCGAGCCCGTGGGGCCCCTGGCTCTCGGGCTGCGCCTCGCTGCCGATGTAGACCACCCGCGGCACGAGGGTGACGCGCGAGACGGGCGCCATCTCCCGGTAGGGGTGCGCGACGAGCGCCTGCAAGCGCGGCGGCGGCAGCGCGGGCGGCTGCGCGCCCGGCCCCTCGATCCGCACCGACGGTTGCGCCGAGGACCGCACCGCCTCGCCGCCGCACGGAAGGGCGACGAGCGCGTTCATCCCGACACGGATAGCAACGGGGCCCCGGACGAGCATCGCGCGGCGACGCTGCTCGTCGTCCAGGCAGAAGCCGATGTGCGACTCGAGGTCGAGCACCCTGAGCTCGACGCCGTCGCTCTGGCTCACCACCCGGACGAGGAGGTGCCGGAGCGAGACGTGGGGGTCGGACGAGAGGACGACGTCGGCGCTCGTGTGGCGCCCGACGACGCGGTGGAGCACGCCGCCGGGGACCGCGCACAGCTCGGTCTCCCCGATGCCGTCCCTCGAGAACCAGAAGAGCCGATACCCCGGCGGCCGGCCCGAAAGGTCACCGGCGCGACGGACCGCCTCGGCGTACGCCCGCGCGAGCTCGTCGCGGGGCAGGAAGGTGGGGTTGGGGGCGCGCTGGGTGTTGTGGTTCGAGAGCTGAAGCACGTCCGATCGAACCAAGCTAAGGCAGGAGGAGGCGGCGTCAAGCGCCCGGCGCTTCGAAGACGCGCCGCGTCAAGGCGCAGGCGCAGGTCTTCGGCGGCTCTCGCGCTCCAAGGGCGCCCGGGCGCCTTCAGTCCGTGCAGGGGAGCTCGGACATCTCGAGCTCGGCGTCGTCGGACGGGTCGCGCTCGGCGCGCTCGGCGGCGCGGGGGTCGCGGGGCGCCGTCGACCGCGCGACGCAGAAGTGACCGCTCGGTCGCTCCGACTTGGCCTGGCGCTTGGGGGTCTGGGGGCTCGAAGAGTGGAGTTGCATGGGCTTCACGTCCTTCGTACGGAGCAAACCACGTGCCCATCCCTCCGGACCAGAAAACCGGGCCGTTCGCCGCAGAAACACCGCGATGACGCGCTCGGACGCGCACGCCGCTTCGCGCGTCGCGAGGCGCTCGTTTCACACGGGGTGTGGCAAAAGCTACGCGCACGCAGCGCGTCACGGCTCGACGCCGAGCGCGCCGTCGCCGACCATGGGCCATGCCGTCGAAGCGGAGCCCGCCCTCGCGCCGCGCAGGCTCTGCGCCGACGACGCTCGACCCGTATTTCGACAAACGGCACGCCGGCACCAACGAGCCCTTCGGCGGCGAAGGCGGCGACGGCCCGACCCTCGAGGGCGCGTTCGTGGTGCACCTCCACGACGCGACCCGCCTCCACTACGACCTGCGCGTCCAGATGCGAGGCGCGCTCGCGAGCTTCGCGGTGCCCCGCGGCTTCCCGCTCGACCCCGACGACAAGCGCTTCGCGGTCAACACCGAGGACCACCCGCTCGAGTACCTCGACTTCGAGGACGTGATCCCCGAGGGCAACTACGGCGCGGGGGCGATGATCGTGTGGGACCGGGGTTGGGTCCGCTACCTCGAGGGCCCGGCCGAAGAGGAGCACGCGGCGGGCAAGATCGACATGTTCCTTTCGGGATACAAGCTCCGCGGCCGATGGGCGCTCGTCCGGCTCAAGGGGCCCCGAGCGACGTCGGGCAACGAGTGGATCCTCATCAAGAAGCGCGACGGCGCCGAGGCGCCCGGTCGCGACATCGGCGCCGAGCTGCCGCGCTCGGTGCTCTCCGGGCTCACGGTGCAGGAGCGGGCCCGCGCGGCGGAGGTCGGCGCGAGCCTCGTCGCCCGCGCGGCGGCGGAGGCCGGGGCGCGACGGGGCGCTTCGCCCGGCCGGCGCGCCTTCGTCCGCGACGTCTCGGGCGCGCCCCTCCCGGCCGACGCCGTGTTCGATCTCGCGCTCGGGGGCGCGCGGGTCCTCGTCGCCAAAGACGGCGACGACGTGAGCGTCCTCTACGACGACGGATCCGACGCCGGGGTGGAGGTGGCCGACATGTACCCGGAGATCGTGCGGGCCGTGCGCGCGATGGCGCCACCGTCGCTGGCCCTGGACGGGGAGCTCGTGGCGTTCGACGACGCTGGCCGCCCGAGCCTCGCGAGGCTCGGCAAGCGCCTCACCCGGCTGCGCGGCGGCGACGCCCACGGCGCCGTCCACGCGAGCGGGCTCCAGCTCGTGTGCCACGACCTCCTCGCCGTCGGCGACGTGGACCTCGGCGGCTGCGAGCTCGTCGCGAGGCGCGCCCTCCTCGGGGAGCTCGTGCCCGAGACGCCCGGCGTCGTCCGCGCGGCCGCGCTCCTCTCCGTCACCGAGCCCGAGGCGCGCGAGCTCGTGCGCTCCCTCGATCTGCCGGGGCTCGTCGCCAAGGGGCGCCGCTCGCCCTACGACCCCGCCCGCGCGGGGTGGGTGCGGCTCGACGAGGGCCCGCCCAAGTCGCGCGCCACGCTCGACCACGGCGGAGGCCCGGCGCGGCCCGCGGTGCGCGCGGTCCAAGTGACCAACCCCCACAAAGTCTTCTGGCCCGAGGACGGCCTCACCAAGGGCGATTTGATTGCATATTACACACGTATCGCGCCCGCCATCCTCCCCTACCTTCGCGATCGCCCCGTCATCCTCGTCCGCTACCCCGACGGGATCCACGGCAAGAGCTTCTTCCAATGGAACGTCCCCCCGGCGGCGCCGGCGTGGCTGCGGACGATCACGTTCCGCGACCACGAGGACGGCCGCGAGAAGCGCGGCTTCTTGGTGGACGACGGCGCTGCGCTCGCGTTCGTCGCCAACCTCGCCTGCATCCCGATCCACATCCTCGCCTGCCGGACCGGGAGCTTCGCGGAGGCGGACTTCTTCACCGTCGACTTCGACGTGAAGCAGGGCCGCTTCGGCGACGCGATCACGCTCGCGCGCGTGCTCGGCGAGTGGCTGGAGTCCGTCGGCCTCCGCGGCTACCCGAAGACGTCGGGGCAGACGGGGCTCCACGTGCTCGTGCCGCTGGGCCCCGGCTACGGCTTCGACACCGCGCGCGGGCTCGCCGACCTCCTCGGGCGGCTGCTCGTGAGTCGCTACCCCGACATCGCGACGATGGAGCGCGCGGTCGGCCGGCGCGGCGAACGCGTCTACGTCGACACCGGGCCGTCGGGCTCCGGGCGGAGCATCGTCGCGCCCTTCTCGGTGCGCGCGTCGGCGGGCGCGCGCGTCTCGACGCCGCTCGAGTGGAGCGAGGTGTCGGAGGCGCTCGACCCCTCGCGGTTCGACGTCCGCACCGTCCCCGAGCGCTACGAGGCGAGCGGCGATCCGATGCGGGGCCTCTTGTCGGCGCGCCCGGACGTCCCGCGGGCCATCGCCGAGCTCGAGAAGCTCGCGGCGCGGCTCGCCTGAGGTTCGTGGATCCGACCGACACCACCCTGGGCAAGGCGGCGTGCGGGGTGCAGGTGCGTAAACCTCGAATACTGCAGCCTGATTGCGCGAATTGCAGCGCCCGCGGAATCCGACCGTGGGCCCGTCATGGAACGAGGCTTGCGATGTCGGGGGGTATGTCGATCCCGAAGATGGGCATCTCCACCCCCGCCCCGCCGCTCCCCGCGCGCCTCCGACCCGCCGCGGCCCCGTCGCCGAGCACGGCGCAGGTGATGTCGGTGCTGTCGCTCGCGGTGGCGGACCTGAAGTCTGCGGAGAGCTCGCTCGAGGCGACCAGCCTCTGCCTCGGCGCCTTGTTCCGCGCCTTCCCCGCGCGGGCGGCGCTGGCCCACGTCGTCGACCCGTCGACCGGCGAGTTCGCCATCACCTGCGCGCTCGGCGAAGACGCCGACCGCCTCCTCATGACCCGCGAGCCGATCTCGGACTGGGTGCTGGCCGCGGCGTTCTTCTCGAAGCGCCCGATCGTGATCGACCACGGCCCGCTCGGCGCGGCCCCGCCCGAGCGCCACGCGTTCTTCGGGCAGGTGCGCGGCGCCGTCGTCGTGCCGATCCTCGCCGCCGACGGGACCCCGCTCGGCGCGCTCGAGCTCGTGGACACCGCACGGAGCGCGATGGTCGACCGCCGCACCCTCACCGCTGCCGGCGAGCTCGCCGACGCGTGCGCCGTGTTCTTCGAGGAGCACGGGGTGCAGCTCCGCAACGTCGTCCTCCCGTCGGGGATGTTGCCCCCCGCCGACCCCGTCTCCGACGAGCTCGTCGAGATGCGCGCGCGCGCCGACTCGACGCCCGAGGTCGACCCGCGCGCCACCATCCCCGACCTCGAGGTGGTGGAGGCGATCGAGGTCATGCGCCGCACCGGTTGAGACCCGGGCTTGATTTTCGCGGTCGCGCGCGATAGCGAGGGCCTGTGGCTGCGAGCTATTTCGACGTCGACGGCACGTTGGTGTCGACCAACCTGGTCCACCCGACCCTGTTCTACGTGATGAACCAGCGCTCCCCGCTCCGGAGCATGGCCAAGCTCGCGCAGACGGCCTTGCGCGCGCCGCGGCTCGCCCTCGCCGAAATGCAGGACCGGCGGCTCTTCAACGAGATGCTCTTCACGGCGTACGAGGGCATGTCGCAGGACCGGCTGCTCCTCCTCGCCGACGAGGCGTTCGACAACGTCCTCAAGCGCGCGCTCTTCCCCGCCGCGCGCGACCTCGTGCAGAAGTGCCGGCAGATGGACCACGACGTGGTGCTGGTCTCGGGCGCCCTCGACTTCCTGATGGAGAAGATGGCGACCCACCTCGGCGCCACCCACGTCATCGCGAACCGCCTCGAGATCAAGGACGGGCGCGCCACGGGGCGGCTGCTGCGCCCGGTCGTCGCCGGCCCGGAGAAGGCGCGCCTCGTGCGCGAGCACGCCCGCGAGCACGGGCACGATCTCGACGACTGCTTCGCGTACTCCGACAGCTACTCCGACGTGCCGATGTTGTCGGTGGTCGGCCACCCCGCCGCCGTCAACCCCGACGCCAAGCTCGAGCGGCTCGCGCGGACCTACGGGTGGCCCGTGATCTCGCTCGAGAAGGCGTCGTAGCCCGTGCGCGACGCTGTCGCCCTGAGGTGAGTCGGCGGGACGCCTCTTCGGGCTGGTTCAGTCGGCCGAGGCGCTCGACGACCCGTCCGCCGTCACGGTCGGCTGTGGGGGCTCGTACGACGTGGGGACGACGACGAAGTGCGGCGCGCGCTCGGCCGCCGTCTCCTTCGTGCTCCCCACCGCCACCACCATGAGGCCGTTGACGTTCGCGTAGAACTCCGACGGGAGCTTCTGCGTCGACGAGACGTCGACGAGCTCGGCCAGCGACTGCTTGAGGGTGGGCGTCGCCCCCCGGGCGATGATGCCCTGGGACGCGAAGCCGCCGAGCGAGCGCGGCAAGACGACGGAGACCGGCGCCCCGAGCGACGCTCGCTCCTTGGGGACCAGGAGATCGGTGGGCTTGAGGCTCGAGTCGAGGAAGCCGTATTCGAAGGCCGTCGCCGCCTGCGACAGGCTCGGCGACAGCGACATCGCCCGGATCTCGGCGGTGCCGATCGGCGAGGCCGGCACCGAGAACAGGCGCGCCTTCAGGTTGCCGCGGGCCGGATCGTAGGGGGCGTCGCAGCTCGCGAGCGCCGTCTGCGCGTCGAGGCCCGCGGGGCAGCCGTAGAGCACGATCACCCGCGTGCCGGGGCTCTCGAGCGTCACGCCCGCGGCCGCTTCGAGCTCGACGATCGGGGCCGCCGAGCCGAGCGCGGTGACGGCGGAGCTGCACGTGGCGCTCGCGCCGGTGCGGAAGCGAACGAGCTCCTCGGGCACGAGGAAGAGCCGGCCCACCGGCACGTTCGGGGGCGCGGCGTCGGTAGATGCATCTTGCACCTTTCCGCCGTCGGCCGCCGCGCCGGCGTCGAGCGGCGCGCCCGCGTCGCCTCCGCCGCCCGCGTCGACGCCTCCGCCGCCCGCGTCGCCGAGGGGCGCGGGGCCGGCCGTCGTCAGCTCGTCGACCTGCTGCGCGGTGCCCACGTCGATCCCGACGAGGTTGGAGCGCGGCATCGTCGTGACGCTCGGCGCCGGCACCCGGTCCATCCGGCCCGAGAGGCAGAGGCGGAGCGCGGGGACGCCGTACGCGGCGTGGACGACGACGAGCGGCGCGGCCGAGCGGCCCCCCCCGTCACCGGTCCCGCCCGACGAGCCGAAGCCGCCGCCGTCCGAGGTGGCGTTTGGGCTGCGGTCGGAGCTCGCGCCGAGGTCACCGCATCCAGCGGCGATCCCGCCGCTCGCCACCGCCGCGACGGTGACGACGCCGAGGAGGCGCCTCACTTGCCCCCCTCGCTGCTCGTGGCGGCGTCGCGCGAGGTCGTCGAACCGGCGTCGCCGACCGGCCCGGCGTCGCGCTCTTCGGGGTCGCGCACCGGCACGGCGATCACGTGGGGCGCGCGCCCGACGTCGCTCGGGCTCGCGGCCGGGTCGCCGAGGACGAGGAGCACGAAGTTGGAGGGGAAGGTGTAGAACTCGCGCGGCAAGAGCCGGGGATCGGTGAGGCTCTGCGTCTCGGCGAGCGACTGCACGAGCGGCTTCGCGCCGCCGACGCTCGCTTCGAAGCCGTATCGGTCGAACACCGAGGGATCGCCGACCGGAAGGGGGAGGGCGGCGGGCGTCTCCGGTTGCGGGGTCGGCTTGCTCAGGTCCGCGGCGATGGGCTTCGTCGCTCCGAGGGCGCCGAAGGCGAGCGTCGGGGACGGGACGGCGCTGCGGATCGCGTCCGAGACGACGAGCCCCTGCACGAAGAACTGGCCCGGCGATCGCTGCGGCGTCGCGAGCTTGATCACCGTCGCGCGCAGGTTGGGGGTGCTCGCGTTGACGAATCCTTGCCCGCACACCGCCTTGGTCGCGGTGGCGGAGCTGTCGCCCACGCACCCCTCGATCGCGAGCATGTACACGCCGACCTCGGAGAACATCCGAGCGCCGTCGAAGGGGACGGTCCACACGCTCTTGCCTTCGACGAGGGCTTTGTCGCTCGCGAGCGAGCCGCACGTGGTCTGCGCGGAGTGGAAGCGCAAGGCGCTCTCGAGGTAGATGCGCAGCGTCGTCTTCGACGCCGGGGTGGCGCCGCGGAGCTCGGGGATGTGCACCGCCGACCCGACCTCCAGCCCGACGAGGTTCGACTGCGGCATGAGCTTGGCGTCGGGCTGGGGCGCGAGGCTCGGCCGGTCGTCGAAGCAGACCCGGAACGGCGGAAGGTTGTAGGATGCATGCACCAGGAGCACGCCGTCGACGGCGTCGTCGGTGGAGCCGCCGCGGCCCCCGTCCGTGGTGTCGTTCGGTTGCTCGGCGCTGCCGTCCGGGGAGCTCGGCCAACGGCTCGTCGCGTCGGCGCTCCCGCACGCGACCGCGGAGCCGGCGAGGGCGACGCCCACGCACGCGAGGACGGCGAGCTCGCGCTTCATCAGTCGCCCCCTGCGTCGGCGACGAGCGAGTCGGGGTCGCGCACCGGGATCGCGAGGAAGTGGAGGCCGAGCGCCGGATCCTTCGCCGACGCCGCCGGATCGCCGAGCACGAGCACGACGAAGTTCGACGGCAACCGATAGAAGTCGTTGGGGAGGATCTGCGGGCTCGTCAGCTCCTGCGTGCGCGCCATGCTCTGCTCGACCTTGGCGGTGCCCACGACGCCGCGGAAGCCGAACTTGTCGTAGCTCTCTTGCTTGGCCGGGAACGCGAACTTCTGGGGCGACGCGGGCTGGACGGCGTCGAGCGCGACCTTGTTCTGCCCGTCGAAGCGCTCCATCGCGTCGCTCGAGAGGTCGCCGAAATACATCCCCGCGATCTGGCCCTTGCGCACCGCCGCGCGCACCGGGTCCGACAACACGAGCGTCTGGGCGTAGAAGGCGCCGACCTGGTTCTGGGGGGCGGAGAGCGAGACCACCCGCGCCCGAAGGTTCTGCTGGCCAGCGGTGAACGGCTGCCCGCAGTTGTCGGCGTTGAGCGAGGGATCCGAGCCGGCGACGCACCCCTCGACCGCGAGGAGGTACACGCCGCGGCTGGTGAACAGCCCGGGCGCGGTGAAGTCGAGCGCCCAGTAGTCGGTGCCGGGCTTGAGCGCCGCGTCTTTGAGCAGATCACCGCAGAGCTGGCTGCGGAAGCGCAGCGACTCCTCGCGGAAGACGTAGAGCTGCGAGGACGACGCCGACGCGTCGGGCTTGACGGTGCCCGAGTCCGCGACCGCGGCGTCGAGGGCCGGGCCCGAGTCGACCTTGGGGCCGCCGCCGTCGGCGACGTCGTCGGCGCGATCGTGGAGCGCGCCGACGTGCACCGCGCCGCCGACCTCCACGCCGACGACGTTCGACTGCGGCATGAGCTTGCTGTCGGGGAGGGGGTTGAGCTTGGGCTTGTTGCCGAAGCAGACGCGGAAGGCCGGGAGGTTGCGCGACGCGTGGACGACGATGACCCCGTCGACGTCGCCGCCGACGGGCGACGTCCCCGCGCCGGTCGGCTCCGCGTCGCCCTTGCCGCCGGGCGGCGTCCCGTCCCCGAAGCTGAAGCCGTCGGAGGCGGCCATGGCGCACGCGACCAGACCCCCGGCCGCGAACGTCGCTGCGAGAAGCTTGGCGGCGGAGAGCAAGGGGAGGCGGCGCATCGAAGGCTCCTTCGATCCGATGATACAGCAGATTCCGTGCCGATCGCCGGCCGCGGGCGCGCGCCGCAGAACCCGTGCTCTTCGGGCGCGTCCGACCGTGCCTGGCGCGGCGGCCCCCCTGACCTGGATGTCACGGTCGAAAATTCGGCGGTGGCACGTCCCACATCCACCGACCGCTCTTTTTCGGCCCAAAAGCGTCCCCTTTTGCGCCGGGCGGGGATCGGCAAAGATATTGCGGAAGACCTTCGGGTCACGCATCCTGTGGCGGAGGAGGATCCCCTCCTCCTTGGCTTTTCATTGTCGCCGTCGCTCTCAAGGGCGGCGAATCCATCGTCGCCGCCGCCCTCGGGCAGCGACTTCCGGTCGACGCCCGCGTCCGCGCGTCGCCCTCCCTGGAGACGACCCGTGCCCGAGCCCAAAGCTGGCTTGATGGTCACCAGCAACGTCCAGCTGGTGCGCCCCCTCGGCGAGGGTGGCATGGGCAGCGTATGGATCGCGGAGCACACCGCCCTCCACACCCAGGTCGTGGTGAAGTTCATCGCCGCGGACTACGCGACCCACAGCGAGGCGCTCGCGCGCTTCAGCCGTGAAGCGGCCGCGGCCTCCCAGGTGAAGAGCCCCCACGTCGTCCAGACGCTCGACCACGGCGTCACCCCCGACGGCATCCCCTACATCGTGATGGAGCACCTCGAGGGTCGCGACCTCGAGACCCATCTGTCGGAGGTGGGGGTGATGACGCCGCGCGAGGTCGTCGAGATCGTCACCCAGCTCTCGCGCGCGCTCGAGAAGGCGCACGCCGCGGGCATCGTGCACCGCGACATCAAGCCGTCGAACATCTTCCTGTGCGACGCCGGCGATGGCGGCGTCTTCGTCAAGCTGCTCGACTTCGGCATCGCCAAGGGCGCGAACGTCCCCAAGCTCGACAACGGCACGCGCACGGGCGCGATGATGGGCTCGCCGTACTACATGAGCCCCGAGCAGGTCGTGGCCGCGAAGGACATCGACTTCCGCACCGACCTCTGGTCGGTCGGCGTCGTGGTGTTCGAGGCGCTCACCGGCCGCAGGCCCTTCGAGGCCGAGACGGTGGGCGCGCTCGCGATCAAGATCCACACCGAGGCGCTCCCGCTCCCGTCGGAGAAGAACCCGAACCTGCCCACGTCCGTCGACGCCTGGTTCAGCCGAGCGTGCGCGCGGGCCCCGCAGGACCGGTTCGCGTCCGCGAAGGAGCTCGCCGAGCAGCTCCAGCTCGCGCTCACCGGCGACGCGCGCGCGGCGATCTCCCTCGTGCCGTCCACGCGCCGCTCGAACATCGCGCTCGCCGAGACCGCGGTCGCGGCGACCACCGACCCGCGCGCGGCGACCGACGCCGGCCTCGGCGTCCAGACGACGAGCCGCAAGGCGACGTCGCGGACCGCGCGCGGCGTCCTCATCGCCGCGGCGGTCGTGGTCGTCGGCTTCACCGTCGGGATCGGCGTCATCAAGGCGCGCAACATCGCGCCCGACGCGTCGACGAGCGGCATGGTCCTGCCGGCCGACAACACCAAGCCCAACACGACGGTGACGGCGACCGCGAGCACCGCGTCGACCTCGGCGAACGTCCCTCTGCCGCCGACGGCCGCGACGAGCGCCGCGGTGAGCGCCACCGCGGCCGCGACGACCACGGGGAAGCGGGTGGGCACCTCCACCGCGGTGCGCCCCTCCGCTGCGCCGTCGAGCAGCGGCCCGCCGACCGTCACGACTCCGCCCATCCCGACCCCGAGCAAGTCCAATGACATCTTCTGAACGCCGGCCTCCGTCGAGGCTGGTCGCCGCCCTCCTCGCGATCGCGACCGTGACCGCGCCTTGCGCTTCGTTCGCTCAGCAGCCGAAGGACAGCTCGGCGATCGAGACCGCGCGCAACCTCTACAACGACGGTCGCGCGCTCAAGGACAAGGGCGACCTCCGGGCAGCGCTCGAGAAGTTCAAGGCCGCGCACGCGCTCGCGCGCACGCCGATCACCGGGATCGAGCTCGCGCGGACCCACGCATCCCTCGGTGAGCTCGTCGAGGCGCGCGAGGTGTGCCTCGGGATCGGGCGCACCCCGGTGTCGCAGGAGGAGACCCAGCGGAGCGCCGACGCGCGCAAAGACGCGGTGAAGCTCGCGGAGGAGATGGGCGCGAAGCTCGCGACCCTCACCATCCGCTACCTCGGCGCCCCCGACAACGCCGACCTCCTCGTCACCATCGACGGGGTCTCGGTGCCGAGCGTCGCCGCGCGCGAGCCTCGCAAGGTGAACCCGGGCAAACACGAGATCGTGGCGAGCATCGTGAAGGGCCCCGAGAGCAAGGCGACGGTCGAGCTCAAGGAGGCGGAGTCGAAGACGATCGACGTGAAGGTGGAGCCCCCGCCCCCCGAAGTCAAAGGCCCCGGGCCCGGCCCTGGCCCTGGCCCTGGCCCTGGCCCTGGCCCCAAGCCCGAAGAGCGGAAGATGTCGCCGCTCGTCCCCATCGGCGCGGTGACCGCCATCGTCGGGTTGGGCGTGGGCTCCGTGACGGGCCTCATCGCGGCCGGCAAGAAGAGCGACCTCGAGGCGGGCTGCCCCGACGGCAAGTGCCCGCCGGGCCAACACGACACGCTCGACGGCGCCAAGACCTTGGGCAACGTGTCCACCGTCGGCTTCCTGGTGGGCGGCGCCGGCGTCGTCCTCACGATCGTCGGCTTCGTGAGCAGCGCGAAGCAGTCGGGCGGGGCCCAAAAGCCGGGCGTCTCGCCGTGGGTTGGGCTAGGTTCCGCAGGAGTCAGCGGTGCGTTCTGAAGCGTCCAACAAGCGGCGTATCCCGATCGTCGTGCTCGCCCTGGTGAGCACGAGCGTCGTCGCGTGCAACGCGATCCTCGGGCTGAACGACTTCGAGAAGGTCCCGGAGCTCGCCGACGCGTCGTTCGACGCCGCGCCCGACCAGCTCACGCCCGACGCGAGCCCCGACGTGGGGCCGCCGCCCATCCCTACGGGGACCGCCCCTCCCCTCACCCGCTGGGCGCGCTGGCACATGCCCGACGCGGTCCAGGTGCCGCCCTACGGCGGCGCGGGCGCCAAGTTCGGCCCGTCGTATTCGGACGCCGGCGCGGCGGACTTCGTCGTCGACAACGTGACCAACCTCGTCTGGCTGAAGAAGGTCTTCCCCGCGGACTCCTTCCAGCAGGCGGTGCAGCGCTGCGCCGAGGCGCCGAACGCCGGCGCCGGCTTCAAGTGGCGTGTCCCGAGCCGCATCGAGCTCGTGACCCTGCTCGACCACACGAAGACGGGCGTGCGCATCGATCCCGTGTTCAACGAGCGCATCGACTCCGGGCTCGTGCCGCCCGCGGGGGGCGTGCACTGGACGGGCTCCGTCGCCTATCCCGTCGTGGATGTCGTGAACTTCTGGGTCGTCGACTTCACGAGCGGGCAGGTGCGGAGATCCGCGACTGCGACCAGCGTCCGCTGCGTCCGGGGGGCGGCATGAGCCGGCGCCTCCTCCGCGGTGCGGTCCTCGCGGCCGGTGCGCTCGCCCTCGCGTCGCAGGTGCGCGCCGACGCGCCGGGCGACCAGTACCTGCCGTTCACCCGGTCCGACAAGACCATCGTCGACCAGCAGACGGGCCTCGACTGGGAGCGCGGCGACCCCGCCGTCGCCTGGCCGACGGTCGACTCGCTCGCGGCCGCGAACTCCCGGTGCGTGGGGCAGACCCGCCGCGTCCCGACCCTCAAGGAGCTGCTCACCCTCGTCGACGAGCTGCCGACCAAGGAGTACGAGAAGGGCCAGGAGATCCCGAAGTACATCGACACCGCAGCTTTCCCGAAGACGCCGGTCGGGGCGTTCTACACCTCGACCGGGACGGGGGGCGCGGCCGAGGTCTACTGCGTGGATTTCGGGACGGGCGACGCGACCCCGTGCAGCACGGCGACCAAAAACGCCTACGTGCGCTGCGTCAAATAGCCCGTTTGTCGCGCCGGGTGGGGCCATGGTAGGGATGCGTTCCCCACCATGACCCACCCCCTCGTCGTCACGCTCGACCGCCGTAGCGCACCGCGCACGATCTTCTATGGCGACCGGTTGCTCGAGGTCGACATGCCCCCGGGAACACGGGTGATCTACCCGCGCCCGCCGCTCGAGCCCCTGAAGGACGTCGACGCGGCGATCCGCTACGCGGTGAACCACCCGCTCAACTCCGACCCGCTCCACGCGAAGCTCCGGCCGGGGATGAAGGTCGTCATCGCGATCGACGACATCTCGCTGCCCTTGCCGCCGATGCGGCGGCCCGACATCCGGGAGCGCGTGCTCACCGTCGTCCTCGAGCTCCTGTCCGACCACGGCGTCGAGGACGTCGAGATGATCATCGCGACGAGCGTGCACCGCCGCATGACCGGCGACGAGGTCCGCCACATCGTCGGCGACAAGATCTTCGACGCGTATTGGCCCGACCGCCTCTACAACCACGACGCCGAGGACTCGAAGAACATGGTCGAGGTCGGGTCCACCGACCACGGCGAGGTCGTCGAGCTCAATCGCAAGGCGGTCGAGGCCGACCTCGTGATCTACGTGAACCTGAACTTCGTCCCCATGGACGGCGGGCACAAGTCGGTCACGGTCGGGCTCTGCGGCTACAAGAGCCTCCGCGCGCACCACAACCCGGGGACGATGCGCGAGTGCTTCTCGTACATGGATCCGGACAAGAGCGCGCTCGCCACCAGCGTCTCGCGGATGGGGAAGATCACCAACGCGAACCTCAACGTCTTCACCATCGAGACGACGATCAACAACCGCATGTTCGATCGCCCCCTCGAGTTCTTGTCGAAGAACGAGGACGACCTCACGAGCTCCGAGAAGACCGCCCTGAAGGCGCTCTCGTTCACGCTCGCGCGCGTGCCTCAGCCGGCCCGGCAGGCGATCTTCAACAAGGTCCCCTCACCCTACGGCGTGACCGGCGTGTTCGCGGGCGAGACCGAGGCGGTGCACAAGGAGACGCTGAAGAAGTGCTACCAGCAGTACCTGGTGCCGGTGAAGGGCCAGTGCGACATCCTCGTCACCGGCGTGCCGTACGTCAGCCCCTACAACGTCGGCTCGTTCCTCAACCCGCTCCTCGTGCAGGTGATGGCCAACGGCTACCTCTTCAACCTCTACAAGGGGCTGCCGCTGTTGAAGCGGGGGGGCACGATGATCATCTGCCACCCCTGCACCGACATGTTCGACAAGGAGCACCACGCTCCGTACATCGAGTTCGTGCACAACCTCCTGCCGGAGACGCGCGACGCGATGGAGCTCCACAAGCGCTACGAGCGCCGCTTCGCCGAGAACCCGGCCTACATCCAGATGTACCGGACGGGCCACGCGTACCACCCCGCCCACGCCTTCTTCATGTGGTACTGGGGCGAGGCGGGCCGGCAGCACATCGGCCGCATGATCGTGGTGGGCGCCGACAACGAGTACATCCCGAAGCTCATGGGCTGGGAGACGGCGCGGACGATGGCGGAGGCGCTCGACATGGCGCGCGACACCGCGCCGCCCGACCCCGACATCACGATGATGCACGTGGCCCCGATGATGATGGCCGAAGTCTCGGCCTGAACCGTCAGCGGCGCGCGAGCCCGCTCACGGATTGGGCGCAAAATACACGGGGAACGCGACCTCCACCGTGCCGGGGACGGCGCGGGGGAAGGTGATGCGCGCGAGCTCCCGCAGCGCGCAGTCGGCGAGCGACCAGTCGAGCGACGCCTGCTTCTGGACGATCTGCGCCGTCTTCACCGCGCCGCTACCGAGGACGACCAAGCGGACGCGCATCGAGCCTCCGGCGTGAGGCGTCTTCGCCTGCGCGGCCTCGTGGCACTTTCGCAGCGCGCCGAGCCTCGCGAGGATCTCGTGCTGGGTGAGCTCGGCCGAGCGGGGCCCGGTGAGCGTGAGCGCGCCGACGCGGACCGGCGGGCGCGAGGTGCGTTCGCCCTCGAAGTTGCTCGGGAGCGCGGCGCTGAAGAGGGCGTCGGGTGAGTCTCCGGGAGGCTCGACGGGCTCCGCTGCCGCGGGCGCCGCCGCGGGCGGGGCGACGGTGACGGTCTCGGCAGGCGGCGGGACGGTGCCAGCCCGGGTGCAACCGAGCGCGGTGAAAGCCAGGACCCACGCACGCCACTTCACGTTCTTCATGGACTATGGCCACCGACTCACGACCCGCGCAAGGGACGCGCGCCCGCCATCCTCGACGGGGCCCGCATGGCCTTGTCATCATGTGACTTGATGGTTGAACCAATTTGGGCTAGGGTTGCTGGTATGTCGCGCTCGGCGAAGGGGTTGCTGGTGATGGGGGCCGTCGCGCTCGCGGGCTGCTGGTCTTCGGAACCTGCTGAAATTTCGCAGATTCCCGATGAACAGCCCGTCGTCGTCGTGAGCGCGACGCCGCTTCGGGGGCAGGCGCTCGCGGTCGTGCTCGAGCCGCGCATGCGGCACAACCAGGTCCATGGGGTGATGGTGGGCGACGGGACGAGCGACAACGCCGGCCCCGCGGCGCTCGTCCACGTCCGCGCCGAGGCGCCGGATCGGGCCGCGGTCGTGACGTCGGCTCTCGAGCCCGGCCCGAAGCGGATCGAGCGCGTCGGCGACGCCCTGCTCGTCTGGACGCACGACGATCACCACGGCGGGTTCAGCGCGGCCGTGTACGGACCGAAGCCCACGCCCGCGATCGCGGTCGCGGTCTTCTCCGCGGACGCGCTCGCGCCGAGGGGGCAGCGGACGTTCGCGCCGGGGCTCGAGCAGCCCGTGGGTCTCGCGGGAGCGGACTTCGTCGTCGACCTGCCGCGCTCCGGTCACTCGGACTCCGCTCGCGACGTGAGGCTCGTCGCGCACGCGCTCGACCCGAAGCGGCCCTCGCGCACGCTGTTCGAGGCGCGCGGCTACCAGTCGACGGCGTGCCGCGGGGGGGCCTCGGCCGCCGTCGCCTTCGAGCCCGCCCTCGGGGTCGCGGGATCGAGCGAGAGCGTGCGCGTGGTGTCGGTCGCCGCGAGCGGCGATCGCGCCGACGTCGCGGGGGCGAGCATCACCGGCTACCGTCTCCGGGTCGACGTGCCGCTCTCGTGCTCCTCCGCGAGCCGGTGGGTCGCCGTCCCCGTGTGGCGCGCGAAGGACGGCGTGCCGTGCGTCCTCCACGTCGACGCCGAAGGGGGCTTCGTCGCGCGGGTGCTCGAGCGCGCGGCCACGCCCGCCTTCCTCAGCGACGACGGCGAGGGCGTCGCCGCCCGCGCCGACGGGGCCGCCGAGACGCAGGTCGTGCCTCGCGCGGGCGCGCCCTCGGCCGTGCCCGGGAGCGCGCTCGGCTTCGCCAGCAACCGCCTCTACTTCCGCGACCGGGTCGTCGACCTCACCACCGGGGAGGTGACCCTCCTCGCTCGCCCGCTGCCTGCGTGTCGCGGCGTCGCGCCTTGGGGGCGGCGCGGGATCGCGTGCGTCGCCAACGTCGAGGGCTCCCGGCGGATGGGCGTGTGGGCCGCGCGCGCCGAGGGCCGGGTGGACCTCGTCGCGGAGCGGAGCGATCTCGACGCCTACTCGTGGCTCGACCTCCTCGGGGTGGAGGGCGACACGGCGTGGGTGCTCGACCACGACCGCCCGCAGACGCTCGCGGCGATCGACCTCGCGCGCGGATCGCTGGTCCTCGCGGCCCCGCGCCCCGCCTGCGACACCGGCGACATCGAGAGGCACCATGGTTGCACAGTACATTGATCGCGCAGCCCTCGGCGTCGTCCTCGCGCTCGGCGTCGCGCTCGCGGGCTGCGGCGACTGCGAGTCCAGCGCGCAGACCGCCCGCCAGGCCACGGGGGCGCTCACGTACGTCACCGGCGACGGGACGCGCTTCGTCGGAGACCGCGGCGAGCTGTCGGTCGATCGCGCCGGGGTCACGGTGACGGCGGAGCTCAAGAGCACCTCCACCCCCGAGCGGCGATCGGTGAGGGTGTTCGTGCCGATCGCCGAGGGCTACCGCGGGCCTCTCGACCTGGCGTCGGCGGGCGCAGAGCTCTGCGTCACCCAGAGCCCCAGCGACGCGGCGTGCCGCCGGCTGGCCGGCACGGCGGTGGTGCGCGACAAGCACCTCGACTGCCGCGGCGGCGCCCAAGGGGTGTCGGCGTGCATCGACCACGTGGACTCTGCGATCGACGCTCGCGCCGAAGGCGGCGGGGTCTCGTTCCTCGGCAAGCTCGACCTCAGAGCCCAGGGGGAGTGGCAGCAGACGGAGTGCAGGGACTGATTCCCAGGCGACCGAAAACGCAATAGATACGGGCCCGCATGACGGAGGACCTCGACCCGCTCCCGTCGCTCCTCCCCGGGGAGGGCGAAGCGCCGCCGGCGCGTGTCCGCGATCTCGTGCGGCTCGTCGCGACGACG
>JAEUKG010000345.1 GCA_016794325.1 Myxococcales bacterium
AGTTCGCCACCAGCGCGGGCATCCCCGGCACGTCGGCGCTCGTGGGGACCCTCGGCGCCGCCCCGGGCCCCGCCTCCGGGCCGCCGTTCGCGGGGCCGCCCCCCGGACACGCGCCGGGTCCGCCGAGCTACACTCCCCAGAACGGCGCGCCGTCGCTCAGCCTGCCGCCGATGCGACCGTCGATGGCGTCCTATCCGCAACAGGCTATGCCGCCGTCGGCCGGCCCCTACGCTTCGGGTGGCTACCCCGCGGACCCGGCCGGCTTCGGGCCCGATCCCGGCTACGGGCCCATGAGCCAGCAGCCGTATTCGATGCCGCACTCGGCGCCGCTCCATCCGCACGCCCACCTCGGTCCGCACTCGGTCGGACCGCACCCGGGGGGCCCAGTGCCCGTCGGGCCGCACTCGGTCGGGCCGCACTCGGTCGGGCCGCACTCGGTCGGGCCGCACTCGGCCGGGCCGCACTCGGCCGGGCCACACCCGGGAGGGTTCGGCGGCGGCCCCCACGCGGTGGGCCCGATGTCGCAGATGCAGACGCAGCGGCGGCAGCAGCCGCCGACGATGATGGTGCGCCCGCGTTCGCCGAAGACGATGTACATCCTCGCCGGGGTGGGAGCGGCGTTCGTCGCGGTGTGGCTGCTCCTGTTCGCCGCGTGGCAGCTCTCGAAGCCCGCCGCGCCCAAGAAGCCGGCCGCCGGGCAAGTCCGCTGACCGCGAGCGCGCGCGACGAGCGCACGCGCCGACCGCACACCTGCGCCGAGCGAGCGGGCGCACGCGCGGCAGAAATTGCCGCTCGTGCGGCAACTGCGTGCGCGCCGCAGGGGATTCCCAAGCGGCGCGCGCGCGACGAGTCCAACCGCCCATGCCCATCGCTCGCCCTGCATCGCCACGGAACCTCGTCGCAACGGCGCGCGTCGGCGCGCGCCGCGGCCTGCCCTCCATGATCCGCGCGCCGTCACGACGCCAGGTCGGCGCCGTCATCGCGATGACGAGCCTCATCGACGCGATGCTCGTCGTCGTCGTCTTCCTCCTCGGCACGTTCGGGCAAGAGGCGCGCGCGGCCCCGTTCGATCGGCCGCTCGCGAAGAACGTCACCGAGATCGTCGACGCGCCGGTCGTCACCGTGAAGGACGGCGCGATCTGGCTCGACGGGCGCTACGTCGGGTCCACCGACGAGGCCGAGGCGACCGGGCGGGTGCGGCGGCTGAGCGGCCTCTACGACGCGCTCGCGCAGCGCCGGGCGACCGCGCGCGCGCTCGACCCCGCGCGCCATCCGTCGACGGTGGTGTCGCTCGACATCGAGAGCTCGACGCCCGCCGTCGTCGTGAAGAGCGTCTACTTCACCGGCGCGCAGCTCGGGTACACCGACGTCTCGCTGGTGGTGCTCTCGAGGCCCTGAGCCCGCCGCGACGCCCCCCCGAAATTGGGCAGCGTGCTGCCCTTTTTCGCGGCGCGGCGTCCCCTCCCGAAATTGGGCAGCTTGCTGCCCTTTTTCGCGGCGCGGCGTCGGGCGGGCGGCCGGCGGGCGGGCGATGGCGGCGAAGTACGCGGAACTGGTGCGCTATTTCGGGAGATCGTTTCCCGTGGGCCCGCGTACATTGTCCTCGTACTCGTACGCCTTGTGAGGACCCATG
>JAEUKG010000389.1 GCA_016794325.1 Myxococcales bacterium
GCGGGCTGCGGGCTCGACACCCAGGCGCCGGCCCCGACCGCGCCGCCGAGCGCCCCCGCGCCGGGAGATCCCGCGAGCCCGACCGTCCCCCCGGGGCAGCCCGGCCCGGGCACACCGCCGCCGGGCAAGCCGGTCACCACCGTGCGGGTCCACTACTCGGGCCTGCCGGGCGCGCTCACCCTGCGGGGCTCGGCGGCGAGCCTGTCGTGGGAGGCTGACGCCGCGCTCACCGCCGAGTCGGAGAGCACGTTCGTGTGGAAGAGCGAGGGCGTCACCGCGCCGCTCGAGGTGAAGCCGCTCCTCGCCGGCGCGTGGTCGAAGGGGCCGAACTACGTCGTGCGCCCGGGCGCCACGGTCGACGTCTACCCGCGCTTCGCCACCGACGCGGGCGCCTACGAGAACAAGTGGCCCTCCTTCACGTCGGCGGCGCTGCCGAGCACGCGCGGGGTGTGGGTGTACGTGCCCCCCACCTACGTCGAGAACCGCGCCGCCCGCTTCCCCGTCCTTTACATGCATGATGCACAAAACTTGTTCTCCCGCGATCTCGCGTTCGGGGGCAACGAGTGGAAGGTCGACGAGACGCTCGACGCGGGCGCGGGCGACGGCAGCATCCGGGAGGTCATCGTCGTGGGCGTCGAGAACACGGCGGCGCGCATCACCGAGCTCACCCCGAGCGCGGACCCGTCGTACGGCGGCGGCAAGCTCCCCCAGTACCTCGCGATGGTGACGGACGAGATCAAGCCGAGGGTCGACGCCGCGTACCGCACCCTGCCGGGCAGGGAGACGACGGCGATCATGGGCTCGTCGCTCGGCGGCCTCGCGTCGGCGTACGCGGGCGTCGTCCGCGCCGACGTCTTCGGGCTCGTGGGCGAGATGAGCCCGTCGACGTGGTGGGACGGGCGCATGATCCTCGGCCAGGTCGGGTCGATGGCGAGCAAGCCCGCGCGCCCGGCGCGCGTCTACGTCGACTGCGGCGACAACCAGGACGGCCTCGAGGACACGAAGGACCTCGCCGCGCGCTACGAGTCGGTCGGCTACACGAAGGGCAAGGACTTCGCCTACGTGGTCCAGCCGGGCGCGAAGCACAACGAGATCTACTGGGCCCAGAGGCTCCCGGCGGCGCTCTCCTTCCTCCTCGGCAAGCGCCCCGACCTCGCGGACTGACCGGCCTGCGCGCGGCGCCGCGGGCTGCTCGGCGGCGACACGCACGCGCCCGCGACCGAGCCGTCCCCGTTCGCCCATGACCTCGCGCGGGCGCTTCGCGTACAGGCGCCTGTACACGAACTATCCCTATACGGCTAACAAGCCGCAGTCGGTCGCGACTTCTCTTGGAGTCTGCAGGTCGGGTGGGCCCCGTCGACGTCGTCGGAGGCGTTCGGGAGCGCTCACGGCGACGGCGCTCGGGGGTGCGAGCGCGGGGGCCGGTGCCTTCGGCAGCGTCGAGGGGCCGAGATCCGCTCTGAGCCGATCGGGCACGGGCACGGGCACGGGCACGGGCACGGGCATCGCCCCAAGCCCTGCGAGCGAAAAGCCTGCTCGAGGGTTTTCGCGAGCGTGCCACCGCCCCCCCGGGTGTTGTACCCTCGGTCCCCATGAAACGGCGCGTGCTCTTCGCCATCTTCTTGTCCTTGACCCTCGCCGGGTGCGCGGCGGTCTTCCGCAGCAGCAGCCCGAAGGTGCGGGTGGAGTCGGAGCCCGAGGGCGCGGAGGTCGAGAGCGGCGGCAAGACGCCGACCGAGATCACCGCCAGCCGCGGCAAGACCACCAACGTCACCGTGAAGAAGGACGGCTACGCGCCCCACTACGGCGCGGTGAAGCGCAGCATCAACCCGCTGTGGCTCGTGTGGGACATCGGCACCTGCGTGTTCCCGGTGACCCTCTGTATCCCGGTCGTCATCGACGCCATCACCGGCGCCTGGTACGACGTCGAGGAGGTCCACCGGGTGAAGCTCGAGCCGGGCTCGGCCACGCCGGCCGCGAGCGCGAGCGCGGCGGCGAGCGGCAGCGGGACCCCCATCGGGACCGCGCCCCCGGCCACCACCGCCCCGCCGAAGATCGAGATGTCCGACAACGACCGCAAGGCCGCCGCCCGCGCCGCCTACCTCGAGGGCGTGGAGCTCCAGGACAGGGGCAAACACGCCGACGCCCTCCAGCGCTTCCGCGCCGCCCAGCGCCTCGTCGAGGCCCCCACCCACCTCCTGCGCATCGGCCAGTGCCTCACCGCCACCGGCAAGCTCCTCGACGCCCAGGAGACCTACGAGACCCTCGCGCGCCTCGAGCTCGCCGCGGGCGCGCCCGAGGCGTTCCGGACCGCGCAGGAGCAAGGCAAGAGGGAGCTCGCCGCGATCAAGCCGCGGGTCCCCACCCTGCGCCTCAACGTCCAGCCCGCCGTCGCGCAGCTCCCCGGCCTCGTCATCCAGCTGAACGGCAACCCGATGCCCAACGAGCTCGTCGGCATCGCCCGGCCCCTGAACCCCGGCACCTACCGCATCACCGGCACCGCCACCGGGTTCAAGCCGCTCGCCCCCGTCGAGATCGACCTCAAAGAGGGCGGCACCAAGAGCCTCGATCTGCGCTTCGAGAAGTGACGGCCGAGCGCTGTGACCCGGAGGGCCGCGCTCGTTCGTGAGGTCCTCGCGGTGGTGAGGCGCGCGCGGAGCGCGCGCCCGAGGCGCCAACCGCGCGCGCGGAGCGCGCGCCCGAGGCGCCAACCGCCGGATCTCGCTGCAAATGGTCGCCGCGTCGGCCCGAGGTGCTAGGCTCTCCGGCATGCGCAGGGTGCTTGTTTCCTTGGGCGCGACGGCGCTCGTGCTGGTCGCCGTGGCGTGCGGATCGAAGACGGGCCTGCTCACCGACGGGGTCGCGTTCCAAGGCGGCGGCAGCGGCGACGGCGGCCCGAAGGACGGCAGCGGCGACACGCTCGGGCCGCTCGCGTGCACCCCCGGTCAGTTCACCCTCGCGCGCGCCGGCGGCCAGATCGTCTTCGTGCTCGACCGCTCGGGCTCGATGCGCTTCACGCTCGACGGCAACGAGCCGAACCCGTTCGTCTTCTCGCGCTGGCGCCTCCTCGGCGAGGCCCTCGATCCGATGATCCGCTCGCTCGAGTCCGACGTCGAGATCGGCGCGAAGTTCTTCCCCGACGTCATCGACGATCCCCGGTTCCTCGATCCCGAGGAGGCGTGCACGGTGTCGAGCGCCCTCGACGTCTTGCCGGCCAAGCTCAGCGCGGCCCAGGTGCGCGACGTCTTCCGCAACACCCAGCCGAGCGGCGGCACCCCGACCTCCGAGGGCCTGCGCCAGGCGGCGACGTACCTCTCGGCGCCCGACCGCCGGAGCGTCGCCCGGTTCATGGTGCTCGCCACCGACGGCGCGCCCAACTGCAACGGCCAGATCAAGGACGATCCGCGCACCTGCGTGTGCACCTCCACCGATCCCGGCGGCTGCACCGAAGACCCGACCGTCGGCCGATACAACTGCCTCGACGACGTGCGCACGGTGGAGACGATCCGCGACGCCGCCACGCGCCTCAAGATCCCCACCTACGTGCTCGGGCTCGGCAGCGACAAGACCCCGGCGTTCACCGGCGCCCTCGACCGGATGGCCATCGCCGGCGAGCGCGGCCGGCCCACGTCGCCCCACTACTACAACGTGACGAACCCCGAAGAGCTCGAGAAGTCGCTCGCGTCGATCGCCTCGAGCATCTCGCGGTGCTCCTACGTCACGCCCTCGCGCCCCAACGACCCCGACGCGATCACCATCACGATCAACGGCGTCCCCATCCCCCGCGACCCGACCCGCCAGAACGGCTGGGAGTGGATCGACCGCGATTTCGGGGAGATCGCGCTCTTCGGCTCGGCGTGCGCCGCGCTCACCCCCGAGGCCGGCCCCACGCCCGCCGTCGCCGCCAACGTCCGCTGCGACTGATGATCGTCTGCCCGGACGAGGGGCAGGAGCGCGACGTCGCCGTCGGCGAGCTCCGGCTCGAGGCGGGGGCGACGCTCGAGCGCCCCACCCTCCGGGCGTGGATGTGGAGCTCGCGCGAAGACCACGAGGCCTTCTCCGCCGGGCGCCCGCTGCCCCCGCGCCCGACGGCGCTCCTCCTCCACGGGCTCACCCAAGGCGCGCGCGCCGGCGGCGAGGGCGGCTTCTGGGCGCCGCTCGTGGGCAAGGGCCGGCCCCTCCGGCCGTGGGCGATGCGCCTCCTCTCGTTCAACTTGCTCGGCTCGTGCCGCGGGTCGACCGGCCCCGCCGATCCCGGCTTCCCGACCCGCGATCGCGACGCCCTGTTCCCGCCCCCTCCGTCGCTCGTGCGCGGCGCGCCGAGCCGCGCCGAGCGCGAGCTGCCGGCCACGGTCACGCCCCGCGACCAAGCGGCCGCGATCGCGCGCGCCCTCGACGCCCTCGGGGTGGCGACCGTCGACCTCGTCGCCGGGGGATCCCTCGGGGGGATGGTGGCGACCTGGCTGCCCGCGCTCGAGAAGGGCCGCTTCGCGAACGTGCTCGCGATCGCGACCCCGCTCGCGTCGAGCGCGTGGATGATCGGGTGGAACCACGTCGCCCGCGAGGCCATCCTCGCCGACCCGAGCTATCCCGAAGCACACAATGGCGTCGCCGTCGCGCGCCAGGTCGCGCGGCTCACGTACCGCTCCGAGGTCGGCCTCGGTGAGCTCCAAGGCCGGCGCACCGCGGGCGCGTTCGACGAGGAGCGCGGCGCGCGCGACGAGGCGTGGTCGCCCCGAGGCTCGTACCGCGTCGAGAGCTACCTCCGCCACGCCGGTCGCGCCTTCGACTTCGACGCGCGCTCCTACCTCGCCCTCAGCTGGGCGATGGACCACCACGATCTCGCCCGCGCGCCGGACTTCGCCGACCCCTCCGCGCGTTACCTCGTCGTGGACATCGACTCCGATCGGCTCGTCGACGCCGCCGCGGTGGACGCGCTCGCTCGCGCCCTCTCGGCCGCTGGCGCTCGTGTCGAGCGCCTCACGATCCGCTCCACCCGGGGCCACGACGCGCTCTTCTCGGAGTGGGGCGAGCTCACCCGCGTCTTCCGCGTCGCCCTGTCCGCGTCCACACCCAACCCATCGGAACAATGACGATTTTGGCCGTCCGCCGCCCGGCGCGGCGGCAAATGGTGGGCGGCGAGCCCCGTTCCTTGTACCGTGTCCCGCGTCCTGGAGGCCCCCTGATGAGTCGACGAAAAGTGTTCCGCTCCGTCTTCGTGATGCTCGCGCCGCTCGGCCTCGTGCCGACCCTCGCGGCCTGCCCGAAGAAGCCGGACCCGGTGGTCGACGCCGGGGCTCCGCCGCCGCCGCCCGCGGTGGAAGACGCGGCGCCGCTCGATCTCCAGCCCGAGGGCTCCGACGCCGGCGACGCCGGCGACGGCGACGCGGCCCCCGACGCGAAGAAGTACACCGGCCCCTACGTGCCCGCCAACGTGGTCGCGATCCGGCAGTGCTGCGCGCAGATCAGCGCCCAGGCCAAGTCGCTCGGCGTCTCGCCCGAGGCCGGCTTCCTCATGGGCCTCGCCGCCCAGTGCAACCAGACCGCGAACGCGGTCCAGGCGAACCCGAACTCGCCCGAGGTCGCCATGTTCAAGAACGCGATGGCGGGCCGCAACCTGCCGCCGGTCTGCCGTAGCTTCTGAGCCCGGCTCACCCGCCGAAGTGATCGAACCCGCGCGGCGCGACCGCCACCTCGCCGCGCGGGCCACGCACGCGCAGACCGCCCGACGCCGTCACCTCCCCCACCCGCGCGAAGCCGGGCAGCGCCGTCGGTGACGCGGCGACGAGGGCGTAGTCCTCACCTCCGTGCAGGATGCACGCGATCGGATCGAGGCCCACGGCCGCTGCCATGGCGGCGAGGCCTTCGCCGCCCCGCGCGAGGAGCGCGCCCTCGTCGAGGAGCGCGTGGGGGGCGACGCGCGACAGATCGAGGGCGAGCCCGTCCGACACGTCGACCATCGCCCGCGGCCGGGGCGCGACGCGCCCGGCCTCGAGCCGCGCGCGCGGCCGGCGGAACGCGGCGACGGCGGCCGCCAGCGCGGGATCGCCGGCGACGCCGAGGCGGCAGGCCTCGAGCCCGACGCGGGCGAGGCCGAGCGCGCCCGCGACCCAGATCCCGTCGCCGACGGCGGCGCCCTGCCGCGTCACCGGCGAGGCCGCGGCCCCGAGCAGGGTCGTCGTGAGGCCGAGCTCCGAGGCGCGGGTGAAGTTGCCGCCGACCACGGCGACCCCGACCTCCCGCGCGGCCTCGGCGACCCCGGCGGCGAGCGCGGCGAGGTCCTCGTCCGAGAACGTGGCCGGCAGGGCGAGCGCCCAGAGGGCTCCGACCGGCCGCGCGCCCATCGCCGCGAGATCGCTCGCCGCGGCCATGAACGACCGATATCCGATATCGGATAGACCCATCCACGCCCGCTCGAAGTGGACGTGCTCCACCTGGGCGTCCACGGTCCAGACGAGCGGCTCCCCCACCCGCTCGAGCACCGCGCAGTCGTCGCCGATGCCGACGGTGACGCCGGGCAAGTCGCTGGCGAAGGCGCCGCGGACGAGGGCGACCCGCCGCTCTTCGCTCACGGCTCGGTCGAGGGCGGCGGCAGCGGCGGCGGGAGCGACGAGCGCTGGGCGCGCGGGTTGTTGCTCGACGGCAGGCGGACGACGAAGACGGCGCCCTTCGGGGAGTTCGCCTCGATCGACACCGAGCCGCCGTGGCCCTCGACGAGGCGCCGCACGATCGACAGGCCGAGGCCGGTGCCCCCGTGCTCGCGCGTCGACGAGGAGTCGACCTGGTAGAACGCGTCGAACACCTTGGCCCGCTCGGCCTCGGGGATGCCGGGGCCGGTGTCGATGACGCGCACGACGACGGCGCGGTCCATCGGCGCGAGCAGCGCGAAGCCGGCGCTGTCCTCCTCGTTGTCGAGGGCGTCCTCCACGACCCGGCTCTCGACGGTGACCGTGCCGCCGCGGGGGGTGAACTTCATCGCGTTGTCGACGAGGTTGATGAACACCTGGCGGAGCCGCTCCGGATCGCCGAGGAGCTCGCACGAGCGCTGCTCGAGATCGAACGCGACCTTCACCCCGCGCTTCATCGCCACCGGCTTCACCGTCGACTCGACGTCGAGGAGGACGGGGTGGATCTCGGTGAGGCGGCGCCGCAAGGTCATCGTCCCGCTCTCGAGCTTGGAGAGATCGAGGAGGCCGGTGATGAGCTCGAGGAGCTGGTGGCCCTTGTCGTGGATGGTGGTGACGAACTCCTTCTGCTCGGCGGTGAGCTCCCCGGTGAGGCCCTCGGCGAGCATCTCGCTGTAGCCGATGATCGACGTGAGGGGCGTCTTGAGCTCGTGGCTCACGGTGGCGAGGAAGTTCGATTTCAGGCGGTCGAGCTCGCGCAGGCGATCGTAGGCGCCCTGGAGCTTCGCGTTCTTCTCCGAAAGCTCGCGGTAGCTCTCCTTGACGCTGGCGACGTGCATCGTGCTCGTCACGAGCGCCTTGTGACCGCTGAACATCACGAGGTCGAGCGTAGCCAGGAGGTGCGTGGCGATGCGGGTGATGCTCTCGGGCTTCGCCCGCGGGACCTTCGCCAGCGTCAGCTTGACCTTGGGCCGGTCGGCCTCGGGCAAGGTGGCGGTGAGCGACGCCGGCACCTCCTCGATGGCGGGCGGGGCGTACGGCCCGAGGATGACGCGACCGATGCGCCGGCCCTCGTAGTCGATCGGGAAGACGCGGTACTGCTGCCCGGTGAAGCACGGATGGACGACGTCGCCCGCCTCGCCCGGCTCCTTGGCCTTCACCGCGTCCACCGTGCTGCCGCACGCGCGGCGGCCCGACGCGAGCGTGTTCACGTACGCGCAGACCTCGTGCTCGGGCGCCTCGCCGGCGACCAGCCCGCCGGCGGCGCTGTAGACGCGGACCGGGATGCCGAAGAGGACGTACACGCTGCGGCAGAGCTCGCCGAGCGCGTTGCGATCCACGAGGTCCTCCAGGCGGAGGTGGGCGTCGAGCTCGACGACCTCGGGCAAGGCGCCGGACGGGCCGCCGGGCGAAGAACGAGTGACCGTCACTGCGCACCCCCGGAGATCGTCCCGCCGACGGCGGCCCCGAGCAGCTCCTCCGGCCGCCGCTGGATCCCGAGGCGGTCGACGACGCTCTTCAGGAACTGCGCGCGGTCCATCCCGATCTTCTGCGAGAGCTGGTGCTCGCGATCGAGGTGACCGTAGACGAGGTAGAGGAGCCCGTAGAACGACTCGAGGACCCCGGCCCCCGAGATCGCGCACGCCGTGTACACCGGCTCGCGGCCCTTCTTGGCGAGGGCCTCGATCTCGGAGTCCGGCCGAATGCCCGGCAAATCGCGCTTGTTGAACTGGATGATGACCGGGACGTCGCGGATCGACCGGCCGAGCTCGCGGAGGTTGTCGCGGAGGTCGAGGAAGCTCTCGGCGTTGGCGTGGGTCTCGGCCTGCTGCGAGTCGGCGATGAAGGCGATGCCGTCGGCGCCCTGGAGGACGAGGCGGCGCGTCGAGCCGTGCAGCACCTGCCCGGGCACGGTGAAGACCTTGATGCGCAGCGCCATGCCGCCTTCGCCCCGAACCACGAGCGGGAGCATGTCGAAGAACAGCGTGCGGTCGTCGCGCGTCTCGAGCGTCATCAGGCGACCGCGGCTCTGGTCGCTCACGAGGTCGTGGAGCGACTTCAGGTTGGTCGTCTTCCCGCTGAGAGCGGGTCCGTAATAAACGAGCTTGATCGCGACTTCGCGAGCGGCGAAATTGAGCTGCACGGTTGGGCGCGCCCCTTCGACCCCGAGACTACCAGACCCGGGGACAAAGCGAGCCGCCTTCGACAACCCCTGCGAACGTGGAGGACCCAGTGCTCAAGGCAGGCGACAAGGCCCCGAACATCGACCTCGTGAGCGACCGCGGCGACACCGTGTCCCTCGGCAAGCTCGGCCCCGGCCCGGTGGTCGTGTACTTCTACCCGCGCGACGACACCCCCGGCTGCACGGTGGAGGCCAAGGACTTCACCGCCGCCAAGCGCGCCCTCGACAAGCTCGGCGCGCGCGTGTTCGGCGTCTCGAAGGACTCGGTGCAGAGCCACTGCAAGTTCCGCGACAAGTACGGCCTCACGGTGTCGCTCCTGTCGGATCCGTCGCTCGACGCGCACCGCGCCTTCGGCGCCTACGGCGAGAAGACGATGTACGGCAAGAAGGTCCTCGGCGTCATCCGCAGCACGTTCTTGTTCGACGGCGGCAAGGTCGCGCGCGTGTGGCCGACGGTGAAGGTCGCCGGGCACGTCGACGCCGTCCTCGCCGCGATCGGCGAGCTCGGCGGCGCCGCCCCTGCGAAGGCGCCCGCCGCCAAGAAGGCCGCGCCCGCCGCCAAGAAGGCCGCGCCCGCCAAGAAGGCCGCGCCCGCCGCCAAGAAGGCCGCGCCCGCCGCCAAGAAGGCGAAGAAGTAGGCGCCCATGGACGCCGCGCACGACGTGCCCTACGTGTGGGTCGGCGGCGAGGGCGCCGCACGTCCCGACGCGGGGCGCGCCTTGCGCGAGTGGTCGCTCGCGCGGGGCGTGCGCGTCGTCCCCGCGCCCGCGCCCGCGGCCCCGAAGGCGCGCGAGGTCGACGTCGCCCCCGGCGCCGACATCGAGGCGGAGCTCGATCGCGCGCGCGACGCGATCTCCGCCCTCGACGCCGAGCGCGCCGACCGCGCCCTCGCCCGCGCCGAGGCCATCGCGCGCGCGCACCCCGAGATGCCCCACGCGGGCTGGCTGCTCGCCGAGGTCCTGCGCGGGTGGTCGCTGCGCTGGTCGCGCCTCGCGCCCCAGAGCCTCGAGCGGGCGGTCGCCGCGTGGCAAGACGCCGAGGCGCTCGCGGGGCCACGCGAGGCCGGCTTCGGCGAGATCGCGCGGCCGCGGCCGCCGGAGCAGGTCGAGGTGGACGCCCTGCTCGACGACGCGGCGGCCGTCACCGTCGACGTCGACGGAGCGCGCGTGCGCTCGGGCCCGCTCAAGCTCGCCGCGGGGCCGCACCACGTCGTCGTGCAGCAGGGCGGCGTGGTCGTATGGGCGTCGTTCGTGAACGTGCTCGTGAGCGGCCCGCTTCGCCTGCCGACGTCCTTCGGCGGCGGAGACTGCGACACCGCCGACCTCGGGCGCGCGACCTTCGACGGCGCCGCGGTGCGCGCCGCGCGGGTGCGCTGCGGCGAGTGGGTCGCCGTCGCGCCCGCCGACCGCCCGGGTGCCATCCTCGTCGCCACGTGCAGCAAAGACACGTGCGGGCCGATGCTCGAGTGGCGAACCGGCGCCGCCGCCTTCGGCGGTCCCCCGCAGGTCGTGACGCGCGCGCGCCCTTGGCCGGCGTGGGCCACCTGGGCGCTCGTCGGCGTCGGCGCCGCCACCGCGGCCTGCGTCACCGTCGTCGCGACGGGAGTCCTCGAGTCACGCCCCACCGAGTCCCGCTTCGTCAGCGGGGGCTCGCAGGTCCACTGACGGCGAGCGCCGTCCGCGCTTCGAGCGAGCGTCGCGCGCCGCCTTCGCGGCGCGCGTCGCCCCCCCACAGCACCCTTGGGGGGTGGCCTCGAGCGCCATCG
>JAEUKG010000397.1 GCA_016794325.1 Myxococcales bacterium
GCTTCTCCTCCTCGCCGTGGATGTGCCCGAACGAGCAGATGCCACCGTCGTCGGTCCGCACCGTCCCGCCCTCGTGCATCCAACACGTGAAGACGGGTTCGGGGGCAGCGCCAACGCTGGTGCCGATCACCGTCGGCCAGACGGGTTCGACGGGGCCTGAGAGGCCGACTTGAGTAACGACATATTGGTAGCCGCTCTTCTTGTTGACGGTTGGAAGCACCCGCGCGCCAACGGTCGAGTAGTTCGCGAGCGGCGCCCACTTCTCGCTGTCGATGTCGATTCCACCCGCGGTGTTCCAGTGCCCGTCGAGCGGATTGACGTAGACGCCGCAGCCCTCGCCGCCCACCGACTGGTAGCAGTTGCCGGTGCGGTCGTTGTTCCACAGCCCGAAGGCGTCGCAGTCGATGGCCTGGAACGGCCCCGACATCGTGCCCGAGTTGGCGTCCTGCCCGGCGACGAAGACGCCGTTCCGCTTGCACTGGCTGACCTGCGTTGCTCCCGAAATCGACCAGCCGTTGCACACCGAATACGGGAAGGCGACGTTGTTTCCGTAGATGTGGATCCCGTCGCCCGTGAACCCCTGGATGAAAAGGTTCTCGAGGTGGGCCACTGTGCGAACCATCACACCGTGACACAACCCCACACGGGAGCCGCCCGGCGCCTGGAGGAGCCCGAGGTTTCGCACGATCGCGCCGTTGGCGCTCGGCACGAGGCCGCAGCACAGCCACGTCACGGTGCCATCGGTGACGGTCGCACCCCCGAACACCCCCGATGTAGCCCACACGACGACACCCGCCGCGGTGGTGCCGCCAACGATGCAGCGGTAGTAGTAGCCGTTGACCGCGGGCGGCACCACGATGTCTCCAGCGACGTAGGCGGTGCCCGCTGCGCGCGCTGGGAACGGGAACGAGAACGTGTTCTCGATCGTCAGGCACCCGCCGAGCGCCGGATCCCCGATGCTGCCCTCGCCCACGTCGGCGTCGAAGACGAGCGTCGAGCCACCCTCGCCGCCGCTGGCCTGCGCGCCTTCGAGGCGTATCGCGCCGAGCAGGTTGATCGGCCTCGAGCACCGGTACCTCCCCGGCGGCACGCGGACGACCGAGCCGCCGACCGGCGAGTCGCCCGTGGTGTACGCCCCCGACGCCGCGAACAGCGCCGCTTGGATCGCCCCAAAGTCGTCGGCGGCGCCATCACCGACCGCGCCGAAGTCGCGGATGTCGAAGATCCCGTCGAACGACGTGTCGAGATCCAGCGAGTACAGGTCGAGCTGGGCCCCCGTGCCTTGCACCTGCGCGCACATGCGGAGGAGCGACGTGTCGATCGGGATGTTCGTCGTCACCACGTGCCAGAACACGATCGCCTGGTTCGTGAGGTTCGCGAGCACCACGAGGTACCCGCGCGTCGCCGCGTTCGGCCCCGCGTGGATGAAGAGCCCGTACACGTCGCCGTTGGCGCGGCTCGCGTACCCGCCGACCTTCGACGCGGGAGCCCCCGTGCCGAGCGGGATCTTCCAGTTCGACGCCCCGCCGGCGTTGCCGCGCGAGATGAAGTAGAGCCCGCTCCCCGTCGCGTCGCTGGCGTCGAAGCCGACGCCGATCGTGTTCAGGTTCGTGGCCGAGCTCGGGTTGTTGGTGCACACCGACGCCTGCGCCGACAGACCGACGAAGAGCCGCGTGTTCGCCAGGTTGGTCGCCAGCGCGAACTCGGCGTAGAACGCGAGACCGCCGCCCGAGACCGCCGTCATCGTGAGCGCGTCGCCCGCCGTCAGCCCCGCCGGCGTCGCGCCCGACGTCGCGAAGTTGGTGCGGCGGCGCTGCGTACGGAAGCTCGTCGTCGCGATCGCCGGCGTCGTGACGGTGCCGCCGCTCGTGAACGTCGCGCCGATCGCCGTCCCGGGAGTCCCGCCCGTCGCCGGACGCCAGAGGGCTCGGGGTGCTCTACGCGTGGCCATCGCGCACCCCCTTGCCATCACTCGCTGCTACCGAAGGAGCGAGCGCACATTCGCGCCCCCCCCGTACACTTGCCTACATTGCGTCGCTTCCATGAGCTTCATTCCCCTTCTGAGCTCGAGACCGCTGCGGCCGGTTCTCGCTTTCAGTTTACCACGCGCCCCCTCGAACACCATGCGTCCTCGGTCGGCGCAAGACCGCACGCTAGGCGCGCAATTGCGCTTCGTCCATCACCCCTACGGTGCGATGACATGCGTTCAGTCCTTGCGCACTCAATCACGGTTTCTCGCAAGCCATCGGCGTGCAATCCGTGCCCGACCAGCCCTTCTTCGAAGGCCTTCGAGGGCGCTCCTCTCCTTTTCTCGCGGGGGGTACGCGGCCCGCGGATCCTCGTCGCACAGAAGTTTTCGAAATCGACCTCGACGACCGTCGGGAGTCGTTCCGCGCTTCAAGGACAACTTCGTCAGGCCGACGAGACGTCGCCCTATGTCGGAGGAGTCGTCGCGGCGCCGCACTTCTGGCAGAACTTCCAGCCCGCCTTGAGCTCGGCGCCGCAGCGGCAGGCGGCCGCCTTCGCGAGGGCGGCGCCGCACGCCGTGCACACGGCCCACGAGGGGTCGATCGGCTGGTGGCACGACGGGCAGCCGGCCGGCGGCATCGCGATGCGCTCGCCGCAGCCCGGGCAGAACGCCGAGCCCGGCGCGAGCGTCATCGCGCAGCGCGGGCAGCTCGTGCTCTGGTTGCGCCGGAGGGCCGCCGCGCCCGCGTGGGTGAGGTAGTCGCCGTCGAGGATCTTCGTGTATTCTTCACCTTTCGACCACTCGAGGAGCGCCTTGGCGCGGAAGATCGGGTACGGGTGCGTCTTGTGCCAGCTCTGGTAGAGGCTCATCCCCTTGAGGAGGATGCTGTCGTCGAGGCGCTCGTACTCCTTGGCCTGCTCGCACACCGCGTCGAGATCCAGCGGGTCGGTGCGCTTGCGCAGGCCCCCGCCGCCGAGCTTGGCGAGCGCGCGGGCGCTCGCCTCGGGGCTCTGGGTCGCGAGGAGCGCGGCGCGGTCGCACGACAGCTCCGCCTTGCGCGACCAGGCGAAGAGCGCCGCCTGGATGGGGAGCATCACGAGCTGGGTGACGCCGAAGAAGCTCGTGAGCACGTCGCCGCCGGTGTTGGCGACGATGGCGGCGAGCGTCTTGTAGAGCGCGTGCTCGCACTTCACGTGGCCGAGCTCGTGGCCGAGCACCGCCATGAGCTCGTCGTCGTCGAGGAGGTCGACGAGGCCCGAGCAGAGCACGATGGTGTACTTCTTCATCCCGAAGGCGAAGGCGTTCACCTCGTAGGAGGTGTTGAGGTAGAGGTCGGGCAGCTCCTTCACGTCGAGCACCGCCGCCGCCTCGCGGAACATCTCCCACACCCGGGGGAGCTGCCGCGGGCCGAGCTTGAGGTCGTCGCCGATCGTGCTCGTGTAGAAGAACTTCTCGGTCCAGAGCTCGTTGACCTTGCGGATGATGGTGGCCGCCATCGGCACCTTCTTCACCGCCTCCATCGCCTCGAGATCGGCCTTGTGCTGGAACGCGAGCGCCGACAGCTCGGGGAAGAGCCTGCGACCGGACGCCGACCTCGGGAGCTCTCTCATGTCGTCGCGCCTCCTTCGGGCGTCTTCGGGGGCTGGGGCTTGCCGCAGCTCGGACAGAACCGCGCGCCGACGTCGAGGTCGCCCCCGCAGCCGACGCACGAGGGCGCGGCGGGCGCGGCGGGCGCGCCGACCTTGGCGCCGCACGCGGAGCAGAACGCGGCGGTCGCCGACAGGCGCTCGCCGCACGCGCAGGCGACGAGCGCGGCCGGGGCCTGCGCGTCTTTGCCGCAGAAGGCGCAGAAGCGGCCGCCGAGCGGCAGCGGCTTGCCGCACGCGCCGCACGGCGGGCCGTCGGGGACCGCCGCCCCGCGCCGATCGGGCGGCGTCGCCGACGTCTGGGCGAGGTAGGCCTCGACGGTGCGGAGCACCCGCTCGTCGAGGTGCGATCGCTGGAACGCGGCGTAGCCCTCGGTGACGAGCGCGGGCGTGGCGAGGAGCCACTCGACCGCGCCCGCCGCCTTCTCCTCCACGCGATCGGTGCCGACGTGGACCTCGAGGCCGGCCTCCGCCATCACCAGCCACACCTTGAGCGCGGCGGCGTGGCCCGTCGTCTGCTTGAGGAGCTCGCTCGGGCGCCGCACCACGAGCACGACCATCGGCCCCGACGGAGCGACCCCCGGCGTCTGCTGGACCTCGTAGCCGGCCTGGCCGAGATCGAGGGCGATCGCCCCTCCGAGCGCGGCGAGGTCCACGCCGCGTGCAGGATACAACCTCTGCTTCAACCCGCGCCTCCGCCGAACTCCTCGAGGAGGACCGTGGTCTGCATCGCCGAGAGCACCGTCCACTCCTCGAGGACGCGCGTGACGCGCTCGTGGAGGGCGTCGTCGAGGAGCGGCTCGAGCTCGCGGAGCATCGCGAGGAGGCGCGCGCGCTGCTCCTCGACCTCGCGGGGCTCGATGACGCCGTCTTCGATCGCCTTCTGCCAGCTCTCGAGGCGCGGCAGCGTGCCGCCGAAGGTCGGCTTCTTTCCGTCGTTCGTGTCGAACCAAGCGCGGCGAGGCATGGGCCGCATTCTAGAGCGGGCGAGCCCGTTCAGGCCACTCGCACGTCCACGTGGTCGGGATGCCGCGGCAGCTCGGAGATCGCATCCGCGACGCGCGCAGAGCGTACTTCGGCTGCCGCCAAGCTCGCCGACTCATCCGCGCGCGGCGACGAGGGCGAGGATGCGCTCGGCGAGCTCGGGGCCCGCGTCCTCCTGGATGAAGTGCCCGCCCTTGAGAGTGCGGTGGTCCTGGCCCCGCGCGCCGGGGATGCGCGCCTGGAGGATCGCGTCGGCGCCGCGGGTGATCGGATCCTGGTCGCCGAAGAGCGTGACGAAGGGGCGATCGTAGGCCTCGAGCGCGGCCCACGCCGCGCGGTTCGCCGCCGAGGCCGGGTCGTCGGGGCGCGCGGGCACGAGCATGGGGAACGCCCTCGCCCCGGCCTTGAAGGTCTCGTCGGGGAACGGCGCGTCGTAGGCGGCGAGGACGTCGGGAGGGAGCGGCTTCGTGGCGCCGAACCCCACGATGCGCCCGATCGGCAAGACGGGCATCTCCTGCGAGGTGCGCTGCCAGGTGAAGAACGCCTCGGGCAGCTTCTCGTCCCCGGTGGGGAGGAACGTGTTCGACGCCGCGACCCTCGCGAAGCGGGCCGGCTCCTCGGCGACGAGGCGGAGGCCGATGAGCCCGCCCCAGTCCTGGCAGAAGAGGGTGATCCGGCGCAGGGCGACGCGGTCGAGCAAGCCGCGCGTCCAGTCGACGTGCCGCTGATATGTGTAGTCTGCATGGTCCGCGGGCTTGTCGGAGCGCCCGAAGCCCACGAGGTCGGGGGCGACCACCCGGAGGCCCCCGGCGACGAGCGGCGGGATCATGGTCCGGTAGAGGAAGCTCCACGAGGGCTCGCCGTGGAGGAGGAGCACCACCTCGCCGTCGCGCGGCCCCTCGTCGACGTAGGCCATGCGCAGGCCGTCGACGGTCTCGTAGCGGGGCGTGTACGCGAAGCCGGGGAGATCGCCGAAGCGCTCGTCGGGGGTGCGGAGGACCTGCATCGTCATGGTTTCGCCCTGCGACACCGGGAACGCAAGCCCGAGCGGGCCGCTCCGCCTTCTCCAGCGAAGACGGGCGCTTGGGGTGCACCTCGCTCGCTGCTACCATGGCCCGGTGCCTCGGCCGAACCTCCTCGCGCGCCTCGCCCTCGCGGCCT
>JAEUKG010000427.1 GCA_016794325.1 Myxococcales bacterium
GGCGGCGACGCCGAGGAGCGCGCGCGGCTCGTCGTAGCGCCCGCGACGCGGGAGCCCCGCGACGTCGAGCCCGCGCACGTCGACCGCGCGGGTGCCGATGCGGCGCGCGTCGCCGAACGCGTAGAGCGCGTCGCCCACCGGCAAGACCTGGACGGGATCTTTGCCTGGCGGCGGCGGCGCCCAGAGGCTCTCCCACGGGAGGACCTCCCACGGCGGCTTGCCGGCGCACCCGGTGTCGGGCGGCGGAGGCGCCGGCGGGTCGACGGTGCTCCCGCAGCTCGAGTTGCCGTCGGTGAAGGTGTCGACGCCCCACTCGCCGCCGGCCACGTAGACCGCGCTCCCCTGGGCCCGCACGCCGCTCGCGTAGTACCCGTCTTCCAGACGCGTGCAGTTTCCACGGATCTTCGGCGCCGCGGGGTTCGAGACGTCGACCGCCACCGCGCCGTAGCGACCGGCGGCGACGTACGCGGTCGAGCCGACGATCTCGACGTCCTTCGCGGGAGCGACGAGGCGCTTGTTCTGGACGGCGTTGGGCAGCCACGTGGAGCCCACCACCGCGCCGCTCCGGAGGTCGACCACCGAGAAGGTCGTGCACGCGGCGACGTACGCGTAGTCGCCGCGGGCCTTCACCCCCGCCGCGAAGCCGGGGATGGGCACCGAGCGCTCGAGCGCGCGGGCCCCGTCCAGCTGGACGACGCCGAGCCCGGCTCGCCCCATGGCGACGAACGCGCGCGAGCCGTCGAGGTCGACGTCGAACGCGGGCCCCGGCAGGGCGAGCGAGCCCGTGCGGGTCGGCGCTGCGGCGCTCGATCCGTCGACGAACACGAGGCCCTCGAGGAGCGACGCGAGCACGAGCTCGGAGCCCCGAGCGCGCGCCGCGATCGGCTGCCCGACCCCGGCGACGAGCGCCTCGCGGCGGAGGGCGGCGGAGCTCGTCGCGTCGATCGCCCACAGGTGCGTCGCGTCGACGGTGAAGAGGGTGTCGCCGATCTTCGCCCCGTCGCGGAACATCGGGGCGTAGAGCGCGAGGGCGTCGTCGTCGACGCCCTCACCGTCGCCGCACACCTCGTCCACGAGCACCCACGTGAGGCCGGTGCGCCCGCAGCCCTCGTCGGTCGCGACCGCCTTCCACTGCGTGCCGGTGGGGGCGGGGCCGTCGGGCGCGGTCGGCCTGTCGGGCTTGTCGGGCGCGCCCGACACGACGTTCGAGAAGGCCCCGCCGCCGGAGCCACCACACCCACCCGAAGAGTCGGACGACGAGCTCTGCGCGCTGCTCTGGAACGAGCACGCGAGCAGACCGAGAAGCGGGGCGCACGACGCCCATCGAGCCCAAGATGCCATCTTGGCCCTCCTTGCGGCTCGCCGGGCCGGAGCGCGGCGAGCGTGTTCGGAAGAAAGCGAGCCCCGTCGCGCTCTGCGAACGCAGAGTCGATGACGAGACCCAACGATGTCGCTGGGGCCGAGGCCGCAGCGGGTGACGGATCGAATCGTTAACGCGTGGGCTCGTCGAACTGGGAACCCCGACCGTGCAGCGCGGGGGAGGCGAGGCCGTCGAGCGGACGCGAGCGGTCCTTCAGCAAGAGCTCTGCCAGCCGCGCACGCCCACGCGCGCCCAGGCGGCAGCAGGCGCATTTCGGCGTCGTTACGGCCACTTGGGGAGCGCGGCCGCCCGGCCTCGCCCCCACGACCGGGCCCGGACGCCTCCGCCCTCGGCCGCGGGTCGGACACGACGATCAGGCGCGTGTGGCGCGCGCGCCACAGATCGCAGGGGTGTTCGAGGGGGCCCGCGCGTACGATGAAAGGTCCCCATGAGGTCCACCGCCGCTCTCTCTCGCCTCCGCCTCCGCCACGTCGCGCTCCCCGGCCTCGTCGCCGGCGCGCTCACCCTCGGGTGCAGCCACATCCCGGTGCAGATGCACACCGAGATGCACATCCAGCACGCCGACGGCACCGTCGAGCACAAAGAGACGCACTGGCAGGGGACCCTCGACCAGCTCCCGGCGGAGGTCTCGCGCGCGAGCAAAGACCTGTGGAAGGTCACCGCCGAGCTGATCAAGGTCCTCACCGACGTGCCGCCCCCGGGGCACATCGAGCTGCACGACCTGTCGCCTTCGCTCGCGAAGTTCGAGGGTCGGCCCGAGACCGACTTCGTGATGCAGGCGAAGACCCCCGAGGGCAAGCCGATCAAGTTCACCTACGTCCGCCTCGGCGTCCCGCAGTTCGACGACTTCTTCAGGCTCGCGCAGGAGATCCACGCGCTCCTCTGGCAGACGACGCAGACCATCACCAACATGCGGAGCCTCGTGGGGGCGATCCTCGACACCAAGATCGAGCCGGGCGCTCAGCTCAAGGTCGAGGTCGACAAAGCCCTCGGCCAGGCGAGCGTCGACACGAAGCTCGTCGCGCGCCTCAAGCTGTTCCACGAGCTCGCGATGTCGCTCGGCACCCTCGTGCCCGAGCTCGTCACCAAGGTGCCGAAGCTCCTCACCACCGGCGAGGAGCTCGTCAAGAGCGCGCCCACCGCGATCGTCAACCCCAAGGTCCTCGCCCACCTCGACCTCGTGAAGAAGGGCGTGGTCGACAGCGGCACGGTGATCAAGGAGTCGGGCGAGGTGCTCGTCCGCTTCGCGAAGGACCTCACCGGCTACGGCAAGGAGCGCGCGGCGCTCCGCCAAGGCCCGCCTCCGGCGCCCGAGACGCGCGCCCTCGCGCCCATCCTCCCCGCGACCATCCGCCGCCGCGACGAGGGCTGAGGGCCGGTGGCGGACCGCTCCCGAGCGGGGCGTCGTCGGCCTCCCGCGCGGCGCGCGCGCCGCTCGTGGGGCGGCGCGCCGTGACCTCGCCGCGGGCCGAAGAGCTCGCCGCCGCGCGCGCGCTCCTGGCTCGCGCGGGTCACCCCGACGCCGCGGTGGCGACGGTGGGATCGCAGACGTTCGTCACGCTGCGCGAGGGGCGCGCCGCGTTCCACGCGCTCTGCTTCCACCGCATCGGTCGGGAGTGGTGGGTGCACGTCGGCGCCGCGCACGGAGGCGGCTTCCGCGCGTCCACCCAGGGTCGTGCGGGTGAGCCGCTCGGGCGCGTCCTCGCGCGCGCGGTCCGCTCTGTCGACGAGCCCTTCCGAGCACCGGAGCCGCTCGCCGCGTTCGTCGCGCGGCGGTTCCCCGAGGTGGTGCGGGCGCTCGCCTCCCCTCGCGCCGCGAAGACCCTCGGCGTGTTCGCAGAGACCGACGCCGCGGGCGCTCGCTTCACCTGGAGCCCGATCGTCTCCGATCCCCAGCCCCGCCGCCTCCGCCAGGCGTACGTCGCCGCGCTCGCGGCGGCTCGAGCGGCGGGGCTCGGCGACGGCGTCGAGGTCGGCCGAGGCAAGCTGCGGGCTCGATCGTGGGACCTGGGGCGCGGGACGCTCGCGATCTGGGAGACGGATCACGACCCGGCGGACGGGCGGAAGCTCGTCGCGGCGCGATGGCGCGCGAAGCCCTCGTGCCGCCTCCCCCCCTGGTGACGCCCCTCACCGAACGAGGTGGCATCGCCACGCGTCGGGTCCCATGGGCTTGCACTTGGTCCCGCGCACGCTCTCGTCGGCCGGGACGTCGCAGTAGTAGAACCCGTCGAGCTCCTGCCCGCTGTCGTTGAAGCCATGGCAGCGGGCGCCTGGCGCCACCTTGCGCACCTCCACGTGCCGGCAGACGGAGCAGACGAGCTTGCCCGCGTGGGTCTCCGCGCCGGCGTCGCCCCTCGGGCGCCAATACCCGCGGCACGAGTCTTCGCTCTTGAGGCCACTGCCCTTGTAGTTGCGCGCGAACCCCGC
>JAEUKG010000202.1 GCA_016794325.1 Myxococcales bacterium
GGCCTCGAGTGGGCGTGGCGGATGGCGATGGAGCCGCGCAAGCTCTTCATGCGCTACCTCACCACCAACTCGCGCTTCATCGGGCTGGTGGCCAAGGAGGCCACCTTCGAGGCGCTGAAGATCCGGCGGCCGCGCGGCTGAGTCACTTTGCGCCGAAGCGCGATTTGAGGACGTCGACGATGCGCTGGGTGGCCTTGCCGTCGCCGTAGGGGTTGTGGGCGCGGCTCATCGCCTTGTACGCGCTCTCGTCGTCGAGGAGCCGCAAGGCCTCGCGCACGACGACGTCGCGATCGGTGCCGACGAGCTTCGCCGTCCCCGCCTCCACCGCCTCGGGGCGCTCGGTGTCGCGCCGGGTGACGAGCACCGGCTTGCCGAGCGACGGCGCCTCCTCCTGCACCCCGCCGGAGTCGGTGATGATGAGGTGGCTCCGGCTCATGAGGTAGACGAACGGCTGGTACTCGATCGGATCGATGAGGTGGATGCGATCGTGGCCGGCCATGATCTCCTTCACCGGCGCCTGGACGTTCGGGTTCAGGTGCACCGGGTAGAGGATCTCGACGTCCGGCCGCGCGGCGACGATGTCCACCAGGGCCTGGCACATGTGCTTGAACGGCTCGCCGAAGCTCTCGCGGCGGTGGCCGGTGACGAGCACGAGCCGCCGCGACTTGGAGAGGAACGAGAAGCGCGCGTCGAGCTCGGCGGTGAGCTTGGGGTCGCCCGCGATCTTGTCGCGCATGAAGAGGAGCGCGTCGACCACGGTGTTGCCGGTGACCCAGATGTCGGAGTCGGGGACCCGCTCCTCGAGGAGGGCCTTCTTCGAGCGCTCGGTGGGCGGGAAGTGGAGATCGGTCAGCCGGCCGACGAGCGAGCGGTTCATCTCCTCCGGCCAGGGGGAGTACTTGTCGTAGGTGCGGAGGCCGGCCTCGACGTGGGCGACCGCGATCTTCTCGTAGAACGCGGCGAGGGCGGCGACGAACGCGGTCGTCGTGTCGCCCTGCACCACCACGCAGTCGGGCTTGAACGAGCGGAGCACGTCGGTCATCGAGGTCAAGATGCGCGCGGTGAGGTCGGGCAGGCCTTGCCCCGGGCGCATGACGTCGAGGTCGTAGTCGGGCACGAGCTCGAAGAGCCCGAGCACCTGATCGAGCATCGTGCGGTGCTGGGCGGTCACGCAGAGCTTGCCCTCGAGGCCCGGCGTGCTCCGCAGCGCCCGCCCGAGGAGGGCGAGCTTGATGGCCTCGGGACGCGTTCCGCAAACGATGAGGACTCTGCCGCTCATGATCACCTCTGGACGAGCTCTGCGAGCTCTTTGGCCGCGTTGGTCGATGCGAGGGGCCCGAGGAGGGCGAGGAGACCCCGCCGCTCGGCCTCGCTGAAGCACTCTCCCTGGGTCGCGATGAAGCGCTGGGCGACGAGCGCGCCCGCCGCGCGGGCGAAGGTCGCGTCGGTCTCGGGGCCGCCCCCGAACGCGAGCGGCTCCACCTCGGCCCCCTGCGCGCTCGACGCGAGCCGCGCCGTCGCCTCGCCGAGCAGCCGCTCACCGAGGAGATCGAGCACCGGGGCGAGGTAGGCGAACGCGCGCGACGTGAACAGGTGGCGCGTCGCCCGCCCGAGCGCGGCGTCGACCGCGGACGACTTGCTCCGCCCGAGCGCGCGCACGACGAGCGTGCGCCCGTTGCGCGACGAGATCAGCGCGACCGCGGCGTCGCTCCACGCGAACGGCGGCCCGCCGCGGGCGCAGGTCGCGACGTCGGTGAGCGGCGTCCTCCGCAAGAGCTCGGTGAGGGTGGTCGAGAACTTCGCCGCGTCGACGGCGGCGCCGCTCTGGGGCAGCTCCATGAGCGGGTGCGGGATCTCGTCCTTGCGGACGCGCCGGACCTCGGGCCACGCCATGAGCCGCGCCGGGGGCTCGGTGCCGAGGAACGTCTGCGAGCCCGTCCACCACGACAGCTTCACGTCGGTGCGCGTGACCTCGAAGATGCGGTGGAACCAGGTGTGGCGCGAGAGCGCGTCGCCCACCGACAGCGGCGGCGGGACGCGCGCGAGGGTGAGCTGGGCCACGTCGAGGAGCCGGTTGGGCGCGCTCCGCCGGAAGACGGCGTCGAAGCCGGGGTGGGTGCTCTGCACCACGTCGTGCAGCATCGCCGCGAGGATCCACTCGGCGTGGCTCGGCGGCTCGAAGCGGTCGACGGGGGCGAGCTTGCGCGCCACCCGGACCCGCGCGAGGTTCACGTGGCTTAGGAGGTCGGGATCGTGGGCGGGGCGATCGGGGGTGAGGAGGAGCGCCGTCTTGCCGCCGATGGGCTTGCCCGGGCTCACGACGCCGCCGAGCACCAGCGGCGCCATGAAGTCCTTGAAGAGTCGATCGCACACGGCGGAGAGGTCGACGGCCATCGCCCCTCAGGTCTTCGCCGGCTCGTCGCCCGGCGGCGGCTCGACCTGCCCCATGGGGAACGCGCCGAGCGGCGGCAGCTTGAGGTCGACGGGCTTCTCGGCGAGCGCGGCCTCGATGGATTGACCGACGACGGGCTCCCACGCCGCGCTCTCGAGCACCGCCGTCTCGAGCGGCACGAACGACGCCTCGTCCACCGCGACCGCGCGGGCCAGCGGGTCGACGAAGAGCACCTGCGAGCTCGAGGCGCCGAGCGCGCGGTAGAGCACCTCGGGGGCGACCGCCGGGATCACGTCGTAGCCCGCGGGGATGAACAGGTTCGGGTGGATCTCGACGAAGAACGTGCCGAGCGGGACGGCCTCGATCCCCGAGGAGCAGCGGAGGTACGCGCCGCGCGGCGTCACCGCGATCTGGGTGCGCGCGATCGTCTGGTGCGGCAGCGCGTAGGCGATGCGCCGGAGGAGCGAGAGCTGGACGAGATCGATGCAGCTCGCGGTGACGTTCTTCCACGGCGCGACCGAGGGCACGACGCGGAGCGGCACGCGCACCTCGTCGGGCTTCGTCGTGCCGAGGGCGGGGCGGGCGTCGGGGCGGTCGTCGGTGCGGAGCTCCACGCGCGCGAAGGCGCGGAGGTCGCCCATCTGGGGCGTCTTGTCGAGCGTCCACGGATCCTTGCCGTCGCCGCGGATGAGCACGAGCCCCGTCGGCTCGAACACCGGGCAGGCGCGCAGCGCGACCGGGTGGCGGTAGCCCATCTGCACCGCCACGCCCGGCCCCGCGGGCAAGAAGCTCGTGATCCCGGGGGTGGTCGCGAGGAGCGGCCGCATGCGCGCGGGCAGCTCGGCGATGCGCATGACGTAGCGGCGCACCGGGC
>JAEUKG010000521.1 GCA_016794325.1 Myxococcales bacterium
GACCCGCGGGACCGCCACGGCTCGATGGCGGAGCGCACCGCGGCCCTCGCGGGGGCCGAGGTCGCCCCGCGCACGATGCGCTTGCCCGGGGCGCCGCCGTTGCCGCTGTCGGCGTCGCCGACCGAGCCTGCGCCGACGGTCCTCGCGGCGAACGGGGGAGGGCACGGCGACGCGACCGTGCTCCAGTCGTCACCGCCGGACGCGCCCCTCGAGCCGACGTTGCGCTCGCCCCGCGGACGATCGGGCGAGGGGTGAGCGTGGTCCGGCGGCGCTCGCGCGATTCCGCTATCATCCCCGCTCGATGAGCGACACGCGCGACACCGAGCGATCGACGGGGCCCGAAGAGCGGACGCTGCCCACGCTCCGATGGCTCGACGGCGCCGAGCCGCGCTCCCACGCCATCGACGAGACGGCCACCCTCGGCGCGGCGCCCTCGTGCGACGTCGTCCTCCCAGGGCGGACGGTGTCTCGGGTCCACGCCGAGCTCGCCCGGCGCCCCGACGGCCTCTGGCTGCGCGATCTCGGGAGCCGCAACGGGAGCTACGTCCAGGGTATCCGTGTAGAGATAGCTCGAATCCCGCACGGCGCCACCGTGCGCTTCGGCGACACCGAGTGCGAGGTGAGCTACGAGCGCGACGACCGGCCGGCCGCGGGCGCGGGCGCGACCTCGTTCGGGCCGCTCGTCGGAGCGTCGCCGCCGATGCAGCGGCTCTTCGCGCTGCTCGCGCGCGCGGCGGCGTCGGACGCCGGCGTCTTGGTGCAGGCGGAGACGGGGAGCGGCAAGGAGCTGGTCGCGCGCGCCCTCCACGACGGCTCCGCGCGCCGGGACGAGCCCTTCGTGATCGTCGACTGCGCCGCGCTCCCGGAGAACCTGCTCGAGAGCGAGCTCTTCGGCCACGCCCGCGGCGCCTTCACCGGGGCGGTCAACGCCCGCAGCGGCGCGTTCGAGGACGCCGACAAGGGGACGCTCTTCCTCGACGAGATCGGCGAGCTGCCGCTGGCGATGCAGCCGAAGCTCCTGCGCGTCCTCGAGTCGCGCACCATCCGCCGCCTCGGCGAGACGAGCCACCGGCCGGTGGACGTCCGGGTCGTCGCGGCGACGCACCGCGATCTGCGCACGATGGTCAACGCCGGGACGTTCCGCGAGGACCTCTACTTCCGGCTCGCGGTGCTCCCGGTGTCGATCCCGCCGCTGCGCGAGCGCGTGGAGGACCTGCCGCTCCTCCTGGAGCGCTTCCTCGGTCGGCCCGCGCGCGAGGTGTTCGGATCGGGTCAGCTCGCGGAGCTCCACCGGCTCCCGTGGCTCGGCAACGTGCGCGAGCTCAGGAACTTCTGCGAACGCGTGAAGGCGCTCGGCGTCGACGGCGCCCTCCAGCTCCTGCGGGGCGACGAGAGCCCGCCGCCGGAGTCCCGTCGCGACCTCCCCGCGGTCGCGGCCTCGGCCGCGCCGGCGCTCGCCCCCGACGTCGACGCGGAGACTCTGCATGCATTCCGCGAGCGCTGGGCCGCGAACGCGGAGCACGCGTACCTGCGCGCGCTCCTCGGTCGCTACGGCGACAACCTCACCGAAGCCGCCAAGCGCGCCGGCATCGCGCGCGGCCACATCTACCGCCTCATCAAGCGCTACGACGGCTGAGCGCGGCGGGGTTGCGCGGCGGCCGCCGCTTCACGGCCGGCGCGCGCGGGGCCGGGTCACGCGGTCACGGCGCGAGCGCGGCTTCGAGCAACATCGCCGGGTCGTCGGGCATCGGCGGGCCGACCGACGTCTCGTCGCTCGCCGGCGAGCCGACCGAGGTCGCGGGGCGCACCCGGAGACTGGGCGTCGCGGCCGGCAACGGCGCCGCGGTCGTGAAGCGCGCGTCGTCGCCCGCCTCACGAGCCGGCCGCGGCGTGTACGTCCGCACGTCCGCGACGCGGAGCTGGGGCGTCGGCGGGATCGCGACGAGGGTGACGAGGCACGCGGAGA
>JAEUKG010000536.1 GCA_016794325.1 Myxococcales bacterium
CCAGAACCGCAGCCGCCCATCCCGCACCGCCGCGGCGAAGCCGTCGAGCGCGTGGGCGAACGGCGCGCGCGCCGAAGCGTCGAGCGCGAGAGCGCCGCCGCCGGGCTCGAGCGACTCGTCCACCACCGTCACGTCGCGGCCCCGGGCGACGAGCGCGAGCGCCGCCGCGACCCCCGCTGGCCCCGCGCCCACGACGAGCGCGTCGATCTCGCGCCGCGACGCCTCGCGCGGCGCGACCGGGCGGTCGGGGAGCTTGCCGAGGCCAGCCACGCGTCGCGCGAACTTGGGCATCAGCTCCGCGGCTCCCGGGATGCCCGCGAAGAGCTCGTGGTGGTTCAATCCTTGGGGGAAGAACCAGTCCGTGACGCGCAGGAGATCGAAGCGGCGCGAGCCGAGCGTGTTCTGCGACGACACGACTGTGCCCGCCTCGAGCGGGCGCAGGCACGTCATCACGTTGGGCTCCCCGTCGACGCGCATGAGGCAGCCGTCGCACCCGCCGCGGAAGCACGAAGGGCCGCGGGGGCGGTGGAACTTGGGGCTGCGCGCGAGCGCGAGCTTGCCCGCGGCGACCAGCGCGGCCGCGATGGGCTCCCCCTCCTCGCCCTGCACGGTCTCGCCGTCGAGCGAAAACTCAACCTTCACGCGCTGATGACGGTCGCCGACGCGCATGCGGTGCTTTGTCGCACTTGGTGAGCCGACCTGCAACACCTGGCGCGCGTGAGGCGGCGTCCGACGGGGGCGCCGGCCGGTCGTCGCGGGTCGGCCGGGGTTCCGGGGCGTGCGATCTGTGCGATACTCGCCCTCTACGCTCGCATGAGAATCGGTCTTCTCGGCCCCTCGGAGGGCGACGTGGCGGCCCTCGGGCGCGCCTCCGAGTTCCTGCTGAACTCGGCGAAGGTGCACCGCGCCATCTACCTCGGCGTGGACGGCGCCCTCGATCGCGCCGTCGCCACCTGGGCGCGCAAGCTCGTCGGCGACGATCCGAGCGACGAGGCGGCGTGGAAGCGCGCCGCCGACGTCGCCATCCTCGGCGTGCCCGAGCAGATCGATCGCTTCGTCGCGTCGGAGCGCGCGCGGCTCCGCCTGAAGGCGCTCGAGGCGCTCCCCGAGAAGGAGGGCCGCACGATCGAGATGTTCGGCGATCGGGTGGCGGTGCTCATCCACGACAAGGCCCTCCTCGACGAGGAGGACATCCTCGCCGCCAACATCCTCATCTTCGGCAAGAACGAGCAGCCCCTCGTCCGGCGCATCGGCGCCCGCTGGTTCGTGTCGCCGGGGCACATCGGCGCCGCCGGTGGCATCGCGGTGGTCGACGACGAAGAGGACGACATCCGCCTCACGATCTACGACGGCGCCGGCAAGGTCGCGTCGTCCGAAGTCCTCACCGTCCAACGCGCGGCGAAGATGCGCGTGCAAGGTGATGCCTGAGCGCGCGGAGGCTCCGGTCTGCATCTACGGGGGAAGCTTCAACCCGCCCCACGTCGCGCACGTCCTCACGGTGAGCCTCGCCCTCGGGATGTTCGACGCGGCGAGGGTGGTGGTGATCCCGACGTTCCAGCACCCCTTCGCGAAGTCGCTCGCGCCGTTCGAAGACCGGCTCGCGATGTGCGAGCGCGCCATGGGGTGGCTGCCGCGGGTCGAGATCTCGCGCGTCGAAGAGGTCCTCGGCGGCGAGAGCCGCACCCTCCGCACCCTCGAGCACCTCGCCTCCGAGCACCCCGA
>JAEUKG010000547.1 GCA_016794325.1 Myxococcales bacterium
CCGACGCCGCTCGATCTCGCCGGGAGCGAGCGACGGATCGTCACCCTCATCGACGCGCCGGCGACGTCCTTCGTCGATCCCGGCAACACGTCGTTCATCAAGACCGAATACATGATCCGGCCCGGGTCGCCCGGCCAGTGGTCGACGCAGGGCTCGCTCGTGTCGGCCCGGATCGGCGCGCGCGCGGTGGTCGCGGCCGATCCCACCGGCGCCACCTTCCTCTACGTCATCGGCGGCTGGGGCACGTGCCCCTCGGCGGGCGCCGCGGGCCCGATGGATTGCTACGAATACGCCCCGGTGGATCTGGCGACGGGCAACCTCGGCGCCTTCAAGACAGGCGCGCAGCGGCTCCTGCGGCCCCGATTCCGCGCCGGCGCCGACGTCGTCTCCGCCGCGAACGCCCCGGGTGTGCCGTCGGCCCTCGCCGCCGTCGTCGTCGCCGGGGGCATGGATCAGACCACCGCGGCGAACACCGTCGAGATCGCGACGGTCACGGTCGGGGGGGAGCTCGGTCCGTTCTTGGCCGCGACCGGCTTCGACACCGAGCGCGACGGCACGGCGGCGGTCGTCGCTGGCGGCTATCTCTATTCGTTCGGTGGGGGCCGCCGCTCCAACCCCATGGACGGCACCCTCACCAACTACACGACCGCGCCCAGCCGCTCCGGGCCCATCGGCGCGGCGCTGCAGCTCAGCGCGTGGTCGTCGCCAGGTCCTGCGTTCCCGTTCGGCGTCGCGCAGCACGGCGCCGTGACCGACAGCGCGTTCGTCTACCTCCTCGGCGGAACCACGACGGACGACAACGCGCTCGACGGCGTGTACTCCGTCGTCTACTGACCCCGCGCGCTCGAAGCTCGCCCTTCAACCGCGGCGGGCAGGGCGGGCGGCGCCTCGGTAGAACCCCGGAGCGCGACCCGGGCCGCCGCGGGCGCTGCCGTGGGCGGAGGTGACCTCCTGGCGCATCGCGTGGACGTGGTCGACGCTCGCTCCGCGGGCGATGCAATCGATCTCGAGCACGTCGAGCGCCGGGACGACGAGCTCGGAGCGGACCAGGCGCCCCATCCGGCCCTGCTTCAGGCGCGGGAGCACGGCGGCGATGCGGGCGACGCCGTCGGTGATGCGACGGGGCATCGCCACGCGGGCGACGATCGGCTCGAGGAAGTCGTGCGCGGCGCCCACCACGTCCCGAACGCCGGTCACGGCCTCCACGAGCGGCTCGTAGAGGATCGACGCCCAGAGCACCACGTCGTCGAGCGGGCCCTCCGCGCGCGTGAGGCGATCGATCGCGCCGAGCCGACGGAAGAAGAGCTCGCCCTCCGTGGCCTCGTCGTCGTCGAGGTAGCTCGAGAGCTCGGGCAGGAGGATCGCCATCGCCCCGACCTCCCACAAGAGCCACATCGAGCGGTGGATCGCCGCGCCGCGGCCGAGCCGCGCGATCTCCTCGAAGATGCGGGGCCGCGCCGCGCGCGAGAGCTCCTGACGGTTCATCACCATCGCGTCGTAGACGTCGGGGGCGATGCCGAGATCGAGGCGCGCCGCGAACTTGATCGCGCGGAGGATCCGCACCGGGTCTTCGCGGAAGCGCACGCCGGGGTCGCCGATCGTCTGGATCGTGCGCGCGCGCAGGTGCTCCATGCCGCCGCACCAGTCGAGCACCTGACGGCGATCGATGTCGTAAAACAGCGCGTTGATGGTGAAGTCGCGGCGGAGCGCGTCCTCGTGCGCCTCGCCGAAGACGTTGTCGCTGCGGATGAGGAGGTCGTCGGCGGCGTCGACGTCGAGCTCGGGGGTCTCGCTCACGGGGTTGCGGCGGAAGGTGGCGACCTCGATGATCTTGCCGCCGCCGAAGAGGACGTGGGCGAGGCGGAAGCGGCGGCCGATGACGCGGCAGTTGCGGAAGAGCGCCTTCACGTCGTCGGGCCGCGCGCTCGTCGCGATGTCGAAGTCCTTCGGCGTGCCGCCGAGGAGGAGGTCGCGCACGCAACCCCCGACGAGGTACGCCTCGTAGCCGGCGCGCTCGAGCCGGCGCACGACCTTGGCCGCGTCTTGATCGACCTTGGCGTCGTCGAGCCCTGCGTCCAGCGACACCGCGTGGCGAACGAGGCCCGTGCCCGAGTGACGCTCTTCCGCGGCGGGACGTGCTTCGGGCTCGGCCTCCACGGTGAAGTTGGGGAGGTCGGGGGGAGGGGGTAGGTCGCGACGGGCCAAAGGGGTCGAAGCCTGCGAAGTCTCTAGCTTTTTCAAGCATACCACCATCCGGGCTCCGCGACCACCCCACACGCGGTCAGGAGGGGTTCTCGGCGCGCCCGGGGGCGCCTCCCCTCGCACGTGGAAGCCTACGAAAGAACAGGCGTTCTTGGGGTCGCAGGGACCGTGGTACCATGTCATCGTGGCCCTCGAGCCGTCCCGCATCTCCGATTTCCAAGTGCTCGGCCCGCTGGGGGCGGGGTCGACGGCGCGCGTGTTCGCCGCGACGCACCTGCCGAGCGGGCGGCCGGTCGCCATCA
>JAEUKG010000558.1 GCA_016794325.1 Myxococcales bacterium
GCTCATCTTCTTGCCGACGACCTTGCCGCCCTCGATCTTCGCGTCGGTGCCCTCGAGGATCGGCGTCGTCATCACCATCTGCGCGCGCTTGCCGTATTTCGGCATGATGTCGCGCCCCACCAGCAGGTTGAAGAGCTGGTCCGTCCCGCCGAGCTCGATGTCGCACTCGAGCGCGACGGAGTCGTAGCCCTGCAGGAGCGGGTAGAGGAACTCGTGCTGGTAGATCGGGCGCTCCTCCTCGAAGCGCTTCGCGAAGTCGTTGCGCTCGAGCATGCGGGAGACGGTCGTCTTCGCCATGAGCTCGACGATCTCGGTCGGCTTCATGGTGTCGAGCCACTCGGCGTTCGAGCGGAGCTCCGTCTTGCCGCGATCGAGGATGCGGAAGGCCTGGTCGGTGTACGTCTTCGCCGCCGCCTGCACCTCTTCACGCGTGAGCCGCGGCCGGCTGTCGCTCTTGCCGGTGGGGTCGCCGACCATCGCCGTGAACTCGCCGACGAGCAGGATCGCCGTGTGCCCGAGCTCCTGGAACTGGCGCATCTTGGCGAGCAAGACGGCGTGCCCGATGTGGAGATCGGGCCGCGTGGGATCGAAGCCCGCCTTCACCCGGAGCGGGCGCCCGCTCGCGCGCGAGGCCTCGAGCCGCTCCTCGAGCTCCTTCTGGACGTGCAGATCGACGACGCCGCGCGTGAGGAGCGCGACCTGCTCCGCGACCGGCGGAAACGACATCAATCGTCGCCGTCGTCGTCGTCGCCGCCCTTGATGGCTCCGAGGTGGCGGCTGTTGTTGACGAGCTCTTTGAGATCCTTGCCGACCTTGAAGAACGGCAGGCGCTTCGGCGGGACCGGGACCGGCGCGCCGGTGCGCGGGTTGCGCCCCGAATACGCCTTGTAGGGGCGCACCGTGAAGCTGCCAAAGCCGCGGATCTCGATGCCTTCGCCGCGCTGGAGCGCCTCGGTCATCGCGTCGAACACGCAGTTGACCACGAGCTCCGCGCGGGCTTTCGTCAAGTTGCTGCGGGCGGCCAGTGCGTCGATGAGTTCGCTCTTCGTCATGGCAGTATCGGCCTCGCTTGGAAAAGCCAACCTTTTTGGTGGGTTGCCGAGGAAGCGGGCAGCCCCCTAGGTCGTGGCTGAGTCCACCACCTTCTCCGCGTCAGGTCAAGAACGGAAGCAGTTACGCGGCGTTGGAGCCGTGGGGCGAGCCCGGTGGGCCCGACGGGGCGGTCGGCTCCGCAACGCCTTGAAAATACTTCAAAATCATCGAGCCTCGCCGCCAGGTGGGGCGATGTGGTACGCGGCGACCTCGTGGAAGTGAGGTCGGTCCCTCCATTTCGCAAGGCTGCGTTCGCGTTCGCGCTCTTCCTGAGCGGCGGCTGCGCGTTCACCCAGGTCGGGGTCGGCGGCGACTACACGACGACCTGCACCTTCGCGGGTCGGGACTCGACGCCGTGCGGCACGTGCATCGCCGCCAAGTGCCAGTCCAAGGTCGACGCGTGCTGCGCGGACGCGGCGTGTCGGAAGAGCAACAAGAGCGACCTCGGCTTCGGCGTCACGACGGGCGACGACGGGACCCTCGGCAAGCTCGACGGCTGCGGGGAGGGCAAGAGCTGCTACGAGCTCGAGGTCGACCCCGCCGCGAAGGCGATGGCGGCGTGCGTGCAGGCCTCGTGCTCCGACGTCTGCGACACGCGCCTCGCGTCGGCGCGCAAGGCGACGGCCACGAGCTGCGAGTGGAAGACCAACTCCACCAAGGAGCGGTACTGCGCGTGCGTGGTGCCGAGCACGTCGAACGGGGTGGCCTCCGCGCCCAACGACACCGCCTGCGGACCGAGCGCCGGGATCTGCTGCGCCGACCTCGACTGGCCCGCGCCGGCGTCGAAGTGCACCTGCGATCCCCCGTCGTGCAACGCGTACGCGGGCGACGTGTGCATCTGCGAGCGCCAGACGGGGTCGAGCGTCGTGTCCGACTGCGCCCGCGGGCCGTGTTGCCTCACCTCCGACGGCGAGTGCCGCTGCGATCCCACGCGGCGCGCGTGTCCCGAGGGGGATACGCCGGTGAAATCCTGCTCGCGGGCAGAAGTCCGGTGCAGCCCGGGCAAGCGCGCGGTCACGACGTGCTCGCCCTGAGCCCGAGGGCCGCTCGCGTCAGAACGCCGCGCCGGCGCCGACCGTCGCCCCGGAGGCGCTCGGGGTCACGGTGAGGGTCGCTCCCTTCACGTGGGTGACGACGCTGACGAGGCCCATCGCGAGCGCCGCGACCCCGGTGGCGGCGCCGGCGCCCGCCATCCCCAGGCTCACCCACGTGAAGGCGCGGGCCCGCGACACCGCGCTCACGCCGTCGTCGTTCGCGCAGAAGCTCCGATCGCGGATGCAGGCGTCGTTGGCGTCGGACGCGGCCGAGAGCGAGAGCGCGTAGGTGACGCCCGCGCCGACGAGGAGCGCCCCCGCGCTCGCGCCGAGGATGACGGCGGTGGTGGTGCTCCGCTCGGCGTTGCGGGGAGGCAGCGGCGCCGGGCCCCGCGGCGGGTCGGCCTTCGGCGCCACCGGCTTCAGCTCCGCGATGGTCACGTCCGTCGTCTTCTCCGGGGTGACGTCCCCTTGCCAGACGAACGGCTCGAAGCCGGGCGCCGTGACCTTCACCGCGTGGCGGCCGGCGTCGAGGGGGGTGGCGACGCCGAGCATCGCCGCGCTCGTCGTGGTGCCGTCGAGCTCGATCACGAGCCCCTCGGGCGGCGCCGCTCCTCCCTTGCCGTAGCGCAGGAGGAGGCGCGGGAGCTTGGGCTCGATCGCCGCCATGTGCTCGCGCGCGGTGGCCTCGCGATCCTTGCGGCCGTCCTTGAGCGCCTGCGAGAGCGCCTGGTTCAGCTCCGTCCACGCGAGGCCGAGCTTGCCCTCGCGCTCGTGACAGACGGCGAGGTTGAGGAGCGTGCCGCCGCCCGGGTCGAGGCGCTGGCTCTCGGCGAGCATCGGGCACGCGCGGGCGTAGTCGCCCTTGTCCATCAGCAGGCGACCGGCGTCGAAGAGCGACTGCGCGAGCTGCTCGTCGGCGGGCGCGGCGCGAGCGACGGCCGGCGCGCCGAGCGCGGCGAGGACGAGCACGGCGGCGGCTCCGCGGCGGATCATCGCGGCGACCTATAGCCCAGAACCGCGCAGCGTCGACGACTTCAGGCGCGGAAGCTCCGCCGGTGCGACAGGGCGCGCGCGGCGGCCAGGCCCTGCGCGCGGAGCGCGGGGGAAAAGCCAACGAAATCGACGGGGTGAGCCGGCCCGCGGCGCCGCTCGCGAATTTTCGCGCGCGGGGCTGCGACTTCACGCCCGAGGGTGGCTCCTCCCAGCACCATGAGCTCCTCCGCCACTCCCAAGCCCCTGTCCTCGCTTCTCCTCCTCGCCGCGATCGCCCTCGGGTCGACGGGATGCGCCTCGGTGACCTTCGCGCCCAAGGTCGAGTCGGTCGGCGACTACAAGGACATGCGCGCCTACGCCAAGGCCACCGAGGAGGTGAAGCCGACCGAGGCCAAAGACGTCCGCGTCATCATGGGCGCCCTCCCCGAGGGCATGCGCGCCCACGACGGCGTGCTCGAGGTGGACCACGAGCGCTACGAGGTGCTCGGGAAGGTGAGCGCCGACTTGAACAACCCCCTCGCCGCCAACATGGGGATCTGGGTGTACGACTACAAGCCCGAGGAGCGCTGGCGCCTCGGCTACTGCGCGTGGCAGGTGCCGCTCACGTGGGTGACGCTCGGGCTGTGGGCGTGGGTCTCGCCGCTGCACTATCCCTGCAAGGCTCCGCTCGGCGACGACGAGGAGCGCAAGCAGGAGATCATCAGCACCCTCCAGCGGGCGACCAAGGCGCTCGGGGGCAACATGGTCGTCGTCGGGGTCGGCGGCACCACCGTCATCGACCGCAAGTCGGGCGTGGTCTCGGAGGTGGGGGCGACCAACGGCGTCGGCTTCGCGGTGCGCGACCGCGGCGCGTCCGGGCCCGCGCCGAAGACGAAGCCGGTGCGGACGACGGCGAAGCTCCCCTGACGCGGCGCGCGGAGAGTCCGCCGGGCCGCTACTTCCGGTCCGACATGCCGCCCGCGGCGTTGGCGCTCGCGGGGGGCGCCACGACGCTCGGCCGCGCCGCCGCCACGCTCGGCGTCGCGGGCGCGGCCGACGTCGCGTTCGGCGCGCTCACGGTCGCGCGGGCGCCTTGCGGAGGCCGCCCGCCGCTGGCCGGCGGGCGCGGCGGCGGGGTGGCGGCGTTGGCGCTCTCGGGCGCCGCGACCGGGGCGATCGCGACCGGCGCGGCGACCGCGCTCGCCGGCGGCGACGGGGCCGCGGCGGCGGCCGCGGATCGCGGCGG
>JAEUKG010000581.1 GCA_016794325.1 Myxococcales bacterium
GGCGCCGTGCCGGCCGCCGGCGCCGTCATCGCCGACCGCAGGCCGAACCCTCCCCCCGCGACCACGAGGCCCGCGACGAGCGCCGCCGGCAACAGCCATCCGGGGCGACCCGAGGGGACGCCCGAGGGCATCGGCGTGGACGCCGAGATCGAGCCCGAGCGCGCGCCCGAGTCGCTCGGCATCTGGCCCGGGGCCGGGGTGAGCGCGGGGGCGACCGCCGCCACCGGGCCGGTGCCGATGCCGTGCTCTGGCAGCCCCGAGATCCGCAGCGTCGCCCCCGAGAACGGCGAGGCTTGGGCCGAGGTGTACGCGCGAAACACCGTGTAGACCTCACGCAAATCGCTCGGCCGGTCGTTCCGATCGACGCGCAGCATCCGCTCGTTCAGCGCGAGGACGTCCTCGGGGAGCTCGGGCGAGAGCGCGCGGAGCGGCGGCATCGACGCGGTGGTGATGACGCGCAGGAGCTGCCCGAGGCTGTCGCCCTGCACGGGCTTGCGCCCGGAGAGGCACTCGTAGAGGACGACGCCGAGCGACCAGATGTCGGCGCGGTGGTCGAGGTCCTTGTCGGCGAAGACCTGCTCGGGGCTCATGTAGTACGGCGTGCCGAGCAGCGTGCCGGTGGAGGTGAGGCCCGCCGTCGCCTTCGCGTCGCCTTCGAGGGCGGTGAGCTTCGCGATGCCGAAGTCGAGCACCCTCACCTCGGGGGGCTTGCCCTTCGGGACCTCGACCAGGAACACGTTCTCGGGCTTGAGATCGCGGTGGATCACGCCCTTGGCGTGGGCGGTGCCGACCGCGCTCACGATGGGCAGGAAGATGTCGGCGCACTGCGCGAGGGTGAGCCGCCCGACGCGCTCGATCATCTCGGCGAGGGTCTCGCCCCGCAAGAGCTCCATGATCATCATCGGGGTGCCGTCGGGCGCGGTCTCCACCGAGAAGACGCGGACGATCGCCGGGTGGTCCACCGCCATCGCCGCCCGCGCCTCGCGCAAGAAGCGGCGGTGCTCGTCGGGCCCCGCCGCGTCCTTCACGAACTTGATGGCGACGTCGCGATCCTCCTGGTGGTCGCGGGCGCGCCACACCATGCCCATGCCGCCCTCGCCGAGCAGCGACTCGAGGCGGTAGCGACCGAGGAGGATCTCGTTGGCGAAGAGCCTCATGCCCACCGGGGAGGATAGACGCATTTCGGCGCCGTTGCGCGGCGATTGCCGCCCCAGCGGAAGTGTACGCCCCGACTGGCCCGCACCTCGTGCGCGACGGAGCCCGGCGGGCCGCCGGGAACCTCGGAGCGAGCGGCGTGTCTGGCGATGGACCCAGCGTCGCCGCGCCCCCCCGAGGCCGCGGGCGCACTAGGATCCCCCCACCATGCGCTCGCGCCCCTTGCTCGCCTTGCTCGCCCTCGCCGCTCCGTTCTCGCTCGCTGGAGCCGCCCGCGGCCAAGGGCCCGACCCCGCGGCGCGCGGCCTCGACGTGTTCGTGCACTCTGCACCGACCGCGCTCGGCGGCGACCGCGTCGCGCTCGACCTCCGCGCCTACGGCTTCGCCACCGTGGCCGACGCTCGCCCGCTCCCGGGGGCCTCCATCGTCGCGACCTGGGACCCCGAGAGCCTCGGCGCCGGGGTGACGACCGCGCCCCCCGACGTCGGCACGACCACCGGCGGCGACGGCCAGGCCACGCTCGTCGTGCCCGTCCCCGACGGCGACGCCCGCAAGCTCCGGCTCCTCGTGGCGGTCCGGCACGGGGAGCACGTGCGCACCCGCTCGTTCGTGGTCGAGCGCACCCCGCGCGTGGTCGTCGCCCTGCGCACGCCCGACGCCCACGTCGTCCCCGGCAGCGCCCTGCCCGCCTGGATCACGGTGACGGACGCCAAGAGCGGCGGCGCGCTCGCGGGGCTCGGGGTGGAGCTGTCGCTCCTCGAGGGCGAGGTCGTGCACGGGCTCGAGCGGGTGGTCACCGACGCGAGCGGGATCGCGCGGGCGAGCTTCGTGGTCCCGAGCGGCGCCACCGGGAAGCCGGCGCTCTCGCTGCGGGCGCGGGCCTTCGGGAGGACGCTCGCCAGCACCGCCCTCGGCGTGCGCGACGAGGTCCCCGCGACGCCCCGCCTCTCGGCGCGTTTCCTGGAGCTGTCGCTCAAGCCGGGCGAGACCGCCCACGCCCGCGTCCGCGTGCTCGACGCCGCCGACGAGCCGCTCGCCGGGCACCCCGTGGTCACCTGGACGGGGCCTCGCGGGACGACCCCGCCC
>JAEUKG010000582.1 GCA_016794325.1 Myxococcales bacterium
CGAGGTGGTGCCCGCGCGATCCAGCGGTCGGCGCCCGTCGCACGCGACCAGCAGCGCCCGCTGACGGCGCCGGTTGAGCCACGACGCCCGGTGCGCCAACGCGAGGGAGGGCGACACGGACAGGGTTGTCACACCCCGACCCGAGGTGTGGCCGAGATCGCCGCGCCGTGGCCCTCGAAACCCCGAGGCCGAGCCCCGGAAGGGCCGCGGCACGTCGCTTGTATTGGTGTCTCCTCGAGCGGAACGGACGCTCCACTTATCGCCTCCCCGCCCCGCGGCGAGGCAACCGGGAGAAACGGACATGTCGACGCGCGGACTGTTGCTGATCGTGGTCTCTTCGTTGGGTCTCGTCGCGGGCTGCGCGGAAGGCGGCGCCGCGGGTGAGGGTGGCACGGCCACGTCGGCCGAGATCGAGAGCGCCTCGGTCCTGCCGGTCGAGAAGTCGATCCTGTCGGCGTGCGCCGGAGCGATCGACGGTCGCCACCACGAGATCGCGAAGAGCCCGATCGCGCGGATGGGCGTCGACCTGCCGTCGCAGCACGCGGACCGCGAAGCGCAGGAGCGGGTGGACGGCACGGCGAGCCACCGCGTCGTCCACCCCTCCCCGGTCGGCGAGGGCATCGAGCAGACCGGCAAGCTCGCCGCCCCCCGCCCCGAAGTGCGGGGCGACGCCCACCACGACCTCGCGCGCTCGCCCAAGGAGTCCATCGGCGCCGAGAAGGTCGCCGACCTCGCGCGCTCGCCCAAGGCGTCGGTCCCCCCGGTGATGGGCAAAGACGCGCTCCTGCCGACGAGCGACGCCGTCGCGATCACGGCCGAGGACGGCGGCTTCTCGTTCCACGCCGACGGCCAGAAGCTCGGCTGCGACGGCGGGCGCCTGGAGGCGAAGCTCGTGTCGCCGAGCGTCGTCGCCGTGGAGCTGCACAAGTCCGAGGGCGACGCCTGCACGTGCGGCGTCGGCGTGCGCGGCACCATCCGCGGCCTCCAGCCCGGCAAGAGCTACATCGTGACGGTCTCCCGTGACCGCAGCATCGGCGAGGGCAAGGACCTCCTCGCCATCCAGAGCATCGTGGCGCGCTGAGCCTCCTCCTACCCAGCGAACGCGCCGCTCCCCGGGCGCGAGGCGGGCTTGCCCACCGCCTCGCGCCCGCCTTTTTTCCCGCGATTGGCGCGCCGTGGCACGAGGCGCCGCTTGCGGTCGATCGGGGCCGGGACTATGAGCGGCCCATGCCCGACTTCTTCGACGTCTCCCGCCACCTGTCCCCCGAAGAGCGCGCGATCCAGAAGGAGGTCCGCGCCTTCGTCGACGCTCGCGTGATCCCGGTCGTGGGCGAGCATTTCGAGAAGGGCACCTTCCCGCTCGAGCTCATCCCGCAGATCGCCCAGCTCGGGCTGCTCGGGTGCAATCTGCACGGATACGGGTGCGCCGGGCTCTCGGAGGTCGGCTACGGCCTCGCGATGCAGGAGCTCGAGCGCGGCGACTCCGGCATCCGCAGCTTCGCCAGCGTCCAGGGCAGCCTCGTCATGTACCCCATCCACGCGTTCGGCTCCGACGCGCAGAAGGAGCGGTACCTGCCGAAGATGGCCAAGGGCGAGATCATCGGCTGCTTCGGCCTCACCGAGCCCGACCACGGATCGAACCCGTCGGGCATGCGCACCGTCGCCATCGAGGACGGCGACTCCTACGTCATCACCGGCACCAAGCGCTGGATCACGAACGGCAACCTCGCCCAGGTCGCGCTCGTGTGGGCCAAGGTCGGCGGCCCCAACGGCGAGGTGCGCGGGTTCTTGGTCCCCACCGACGCGAAGGGGTTCGAGGCGCGGCTCATCCACAAGAAGGTCAGCCTCCGCGCGAGCGTCACGAGCGAGCTGATCCTCGAAGAGGTGCGCGTGCCCAAGGACGCGGTGCTCCCCGGCGTCCGCGGGATGAAGGGCCCCCTCTCGTGCCTCACCCAGGCGCGCTACGGCATCGCGTGGGGCGTCATCGGCGCGATGCACGCCTGCTACGACTCCGCCCTCGACTACGCGAAGAACCGCGTGCAGTTCGCGGGCAAGCCCATCGCCGCCCACCAGCTCGTCCAGGCCAAGTTCGCGGAGATGATGACGCAGATCACGAGCGCGCAGCTCATGGCGCTCGAGGTCGCGCGCCTCAAGAACGAGGGCAAGCTCCGCCCCCAGCACGTCTCGATGATCAAGCGGAACAACGTGCGCGCCGCGCTCGAGATCGCCCGCACCTGCCGCGACATCCTCGGCGGCAACGGCATCACCCTCGAGTATCCGGTGATGCGCCACATGTGCAACCTCGAGACGGTCTACACCTACGAGGGCACACACGACATCCACACGCTGATCCTCGGGCAAGACGCCACCGGCATCGCCGCGTTCGAGTAGCCGGCGTACGCTGGCAGGGGTGAAGCTCTTCTCCACCGAGAGCTACGAGCCCGGGCTCGTCGCCGTCGGCGAGGCGCCGATCGGCGTCATCGCCATCGGCGGCGCCCCCGTCGGCGTGATCGCCGTGGGCGCGCTCGCGCGCGGCCTCGTCACGTTCTCGGCCGCGGCCGGCGTCGGGCTCGTCTCGGTGGGGATCGGCTTCCAGGTCGGCCTGTGGGCGCGCTCGCTCGGTCCGTCGCTCGGCCTCGTCGGCGACGGCATCGGCGACCAAGGCGGCGTCTTCGTCGACGGGTGGCGCGACGAGGGGCTCACCATCGCGTGGACGCTCGTGAAGGCGGTCGTCTTCGTGGCGGTGATGCTCGGCGGCGGCGCGTCGGTCGTCGCGCAGCTCGACCACGCCGAGAAGACGAGGGACGTCGAGCTCACCCTCGTGCACCGCGCCGATCTCGTGTGGAAGGCCACGCTCGTCCAAGCCCAGCCCGCCCACGCGTACTCCGACTGCACCCTGACGGCCCGCATGCGCGCCGACGGCAAGCGCACCGCGCGAGGCAAGCTCCGGGTGACGTGCGGCTACGAGGTCCACGCCCTCGACCTCGACGAGCGAACGTGCACTCTACACATGACGCCGCTCGACGTGGGCGGGGTGTACGACCTCGCGTGCGATCGCGGCGCCGACAGCCTCGACACCGCGGCGGGCACCGCGCGCTTCCAGCACTCGTCGGACGACGAGAAATCGACCTACGTGCTCCGGATCACTCCGGGAGCGACGAGCACGACCACGCTGATCGCCCCCTGATCCGCCGCGCTCCGCTCGTCAGGGGCACGTCACGGAGTCCATGTAGGCCGCGCGCCCGTCCTTGACCGAGTCGCACGGGCTCCGGCACTCGGCGCCCGCGCCGCAGAAGCGCGACACGTTCTTCGCCGTGCACGTCTTCGGCAACACCCAGCAGCGCCGGAGCGGCGTCCCTCCGGTGCACGTCGCGACGCCGCCCAGCGACAGCGCGGAGCAGTAGCGCTTCTCGCCTCCCGGGCCGTCGGGGCAGTTGCCGGTGCACGTCGTCGTGGGCGACGGCGCGTTGCACAGGCCGTTCGACCGCACCGACGCGCCGTTCGCGAACGCGACCTGGTTGTTCGCGTAGGTGATCCCGTCGCAGCCGCAGACCGGCACGAAGTCGCCGGTCTCCGGAGGCCGAGGCTTGCACGTCCCGCTGCCGCACGCCGTCGCCTCGCAATATTCGGAGGCGCCGCACTGGCCGCCCGTCCCGGTGCACGCCTTCGGCCCGCCGCTCGACGACGAGGACGAGGACGACGAGCTCGTGCTGCCGCTCGAGGACGCCGACGACGAGCTCGTGCTGCCGCTCGAGGACGCCGACGAGCTCGCCCCCGACGACGACGAGCCCGAGCCCCCGGAGCTGGTGCTGCTCCCTTCGGTGATGTCGCTCGTCGTGGCTCCACCACAAGCGACGACGAGGATCGACGAGCCCAACAGCAAGGCGAGCGAGCTGCGCATGGGGAGGACCTCCAGGCGAAAGAACCCAAGGAGCGGACATCCGGTCGAAACCGACGCGGAAATTTCAGTGTAGCGCTCTCTTTCCAACGGTGCCAAAAACGAACCGCCGTGCCGCGCACCACCGACGCCACACCTCGCCTTCGAGCGCACCCTCTCGC
>JAEUKG010000593.1 GCA_016794325.1 Myxococcales bacterium
GCGCGCGCCCGCACGCCGCGGGGGCGCGCTCCGGGCGCGCCCCGCCCGCGGCCGCCCGGAGCGCGTGTAAGTGTCCGAAATTGCTTGCCCTCACCGCGGCACGCGCCGTGCTCAAGGGACGAGGCGCGCGGCGATCGGAGCCCGCGCGATTCCTGAAGGAGAGGCTGAGATGAACAAGCACTTCGTGAAGTTCGGTCTGGTCGCGGCGATGGGGCTCGTCGGCGCCGTCGTCACCACGGAGGCCGACGCCAAGGACATGGTCGGCTGGCGCGTGGAAGGGTCGGGGTCGAACATCATCCCCGGCCAGGGGTACAGCCTCTACAACCTCGACCGCGGCGGCTACCTCGGCTGGAAGGACCGGACCGGCGCGAACCTCGAGCTCGAAGGCAAGGCCAACGGCGGCGTCGTCTTCAAGCGCAAGGGCGGCGACGGGCCGCTCAAGTGCGGTGAGGTGTTCGCCCTGTGGGTGGAGAAGTCGCACGCGCACTACGGCAAGCAGACGTTCGGCATCAACCTCACCACCGACAAGGACATGAAGGACGACTGGTACCAGTGGAAGTTCACCGGCTGCACCGCGGGTCAGCCGATCAGCCTGAACACCCCGGTGACCCTCACCAACATGAAGGAGGACGACTCGGTCGTCGGTTGCTACCGCAAGTCGGGTCTCGCGAACACGATCCTCCTCTGCTGGGCCGACGACGTCGCGACGGTGCGCGGGAAGAACTACCGCAAGGCCGACATCCCCCGCTGAGCACCCCCTCGACCCCTCGGAAAGAAGGACCCATGCGTTCGCGTATCGCCCTCGGTTTGCCGTTCGTCGCGCTCCTCGCGTCGCAGGGCGTCGCGCACAGCGCGCCCCGCGTCGCCATCGACGCCCCCCACCTCAAGGCCGGCCAGATGGTCGAGCTCCAAGGCGGGGTGAAGATCTCCAAGGAGCAGTACCTGAAGGAGCTCAACCAGCTCCAGGAAGCCCTGGAGACCGACGGCCTGTCGTTCCGCAAGGCCGACGGCCGCACCCAGACCGGCAAGCTCTACACCCACCCGGACGCGGTGCGGGAGCACGCCCGCGACAAGGCGGCGCTGAGCCAGAAGGTGCAGCTCCTCCAGTCGCACGAGGCGCGCGGGTTCTCGCACCTCTTCGTGAAGAAGGGGGCGAGGACGTTCCTTCGCGGAGGGTCGAACCCCGTCGCTCCCGAGCCTGGCGAGCGCGCGGGCCGACCGGCGGAGGACGACGGCGAGCGCGCCGCGCCCCCGGCCGCCGGAGGCGCGCCCAAAGGCGGCGCGCCGAAGGCGGGGAACCTCACGCCCATGCCCGCGGCGAGCGCGAGCGGCCCGGGGCAAGACGACGATCCGCTCCACGTCACCTACGAAGAGTCGCTGGGCAGCAAGAACCGCGCGGCGATCTACGTCGGCTTCGGGATGAAGGACACGGGCGATCCGAGCACGATCGGCTGCGACGCCAGCCTCGACGGCGGCGTCTACCTGTTCGACCAGAAGCGGCAGCTCGTGAAGCTCGGCGCGATGGGGCGCATCGTGAACAAGACGGCGTCGGGGCAGATCGACGTCTACCTCGCCGGCAAGGCCGTGGACGGCTTCCCGAAGAAGGGATCGACCACCGCCAACTTCAACAAGCCGATCCAGACGCCGTCGGCGGGCTTCAGCTACGGGTGGGGGCCGCTGTCGATCTCGATCACCGGCAACCTCGCCTCCGAGCTCAAGCTCGCCGCCCAGAACGCCCAAGAGGCCCAGGGCGCGGCCCCGGCCGGGCCCAAGGCCGCGGCCCCCGGCGCCGCTCCCGCCCACAGCGGCAAGTGCGCGCTCTCGGTCACGCCCCAGGTCCGCGCGACCGGCAACGTGACCGCCCAGGTGAGCGCGGTGCTCTACCGCGCGAAGGTGAAGGGCTCGATCGTCTTCCTCGATCTGTCCTCGCCCGCGAGCGCGGCGGTGGTCGCCCGGCCGCCGAAGATGACCGAGGACTTCGACGCCCAGATCGCCTCGTCGTTCCTCTCGGGTGAGGTCGCCATCCAGATCGACACCCGCATCCCCCAGAACTGGCACGACGGCTTCGACTGGGACAAGGTCTACTCGAAGACGCTGTTCGACTGGGACGGGCTCAAGGTGAACCAGAAGCTCGCCTCGTTCCGCGGGAAGACGACCAACCTCTGAACCGCACATATCCGTAATGGGATATATTCCGCCGCGCTCACGAACCCAAGAGAAGAACGAAATCATGTCGACCCGCCTCTCGCCCAACCTCCGCACCCTCCTCCTCGGCCTGTCCTCCATCGGCGTCGCCTCGGGCCTCGCGTTCGCGGCGAGCGGCTCGGGCGCGTCGGCCTCGGCGCCGGCGCCGGCGCGGGTCTCGCCGGTGGCCGAGGTGGCGCCGCCGGAGGCGCCGCTGCCCACCGAGCTCCCCACGTGGGCGTCGAGCTTCCCCGGCGACGAGCGCGTCACCGACGCGCAGCGCGACGCGATCCAGAACGAGGCGCGGACCCTCGCCAAGACGCTGCCCGCGGGCTCACCGCTCCGCGCGCAGCTCTTCGCTCGGCTCACCGACGCGCCCCGCTGCGGGCGCGCCCACGCGGCCGCGGTCGCGGGGACGTTCTCCGAGTCTTCGCCGGCCGAGATCGAGGGCGCGCTCGCGTCGATGAAGACGAGCTGCGACGAGGTCATCGTGGAGGCGGCGGGGTTCTCCCAAGCCGCGGAACCGACCCTGGTGTCGGCGCTCGAGCGGCTCACCGCCGGCCACCGCGAGGAGGCCTCGCGCCGCGCCGCGTGGCTGGCCTACGGCTCGCTCGGCGAGACCGCGCGCCGCACCGGCAAGCCCGAGCTCGCCAGCGTCATCGACGGCAAGCTCGAGAAGAGCCTCGGCGTCAAGAGCGGCGACCGCGCGCTCCTCGTGAAGGCGGTCGGCAACGCCGGCTGCGCGTCGTGCATGCCCCTCCTCGCCGGCGACATGCGCTCGAGCGACGTCGGCCTCCGCAGCGCGGCCGTCGCCGCCCACCGCTTCGTCGACGACAAGAGCGGCGTCCAGGCCATGTGCGGCGCGCTCGCCGCCGACAAGGACGACGCGGTGCGCGACATGGCGGCCTGGGCGCTCGAGTGGCGCGGCGGCGAAGCGACCGAGCGCGCGGCGTGCCTCGAGCGCGCGGCGCGGGTCGATCCGAGCAAGCGGGTGCGCATGCAGGCGACCCTCGCCCTCGGCGTCCTCGCCGACGACGCGGCCCCGGCCCGCGCGGCGCTCGAGCGCCTCGCCGACGACGAGCGCCTCGACGTCTCGTCGCTGGCCGGCCGCTCGCTCGAGATGCGCGGCATGACGCCAGCGCCGCTCCTGGCGGCGCTCGAGCCGGCCGCCGGCGTCGGCCCGACCCTCCTCGACACCAGCGCGGGAGACTGAACGCCCCGGATGAGCCCCCGTCTGCAGAAGCCGTCAGAGGCAGCTCGGCGCCGGCCCGGCGCCGCAGGACGACACGCCCGCGTCGGGTCGCGGCTGCACCGCGCCGAACGAGGCCCGCGTGGCCTCGAACCCCACGTGGACGCTGATGGCGTCGCAGTCGCGGTTGAGCCCGTCGACCCCGGAGGCGCTGGTGATGTCCGCCGCGCCGCACACGATCTGCTTGACGGTCTTGAAGGTGCCCGAGTCTCCGCAGAGCGTCCCCGCGCCGAGCGGATCGGGGAACGCCTGGATGTCGCCGAGCACCGAGCTCGTCGGCCACCGCCCGGTGATGACGCCGGTGAGCCGGGCGCTCGGGTCGAGATCGGCGACGATGTAGCCGTCGCGGAGGTCGGCCTTGAGCGGCGGCTGCCGCGGGTCTCCGCCGATGTCGAACGCGAAGTTGACGAACGCGACGAGGCGCGACCCGGTGACGTACGCGTTCGTGTCGCGGTACTTCGCCACCAGGCTCCCGGTGCCCGGGCTCGCGAGCGCGCTCTCGTCCACGCGCCATCGATCCTCGGCGGTTCCCTTCGGCTTGCCGGTCTCGGTGCCGAGTGCGCCGTACACCGACACCACGACCTTCGGGTCCTCGGCCTTCCCGTTGTACTTCTCGACGCGGATCAGCGCGCCCGAGATGCCCGCGAGCAGGTTGTCGTTCAGCGTCTTTTGCTCGACGACCCTGAACGACTGCAGCAAGCCGATGACCGGGGCGAGCGCGTTGTCGCTGCCTTGCAATCCGTCGCAGGCCGGCGTGGCTCCGACGGGCCGCTTGCACGACTCCTCTGCCGGGCACGTGCAGCGCTTGTCGAGGTTGACGAGGTAGGGGAGGCCGCCGTCGATCCCGAACTCGACGCGCGAGAGCGCGAAGAGGAGATCCTGCTCGGTGTCGTCGTCGGCCACCGCGGGGACCGGCGGCACGTTGGTGGCGAGGCACGGATCCGGCGGGGCGGCGTCGACGCCCGCGTCGCCGCCATCGGGCGTCGCGCCGGCCTCGGCGGGGAGGGTGACGGCGGGCCGGTCCTCGATCCCGACCAGCCACTGGCACGCGGCCGTGACGAGCGCGAGCGACAGACCGGCGAGGGCGACGTGCTTTCGCATGAACTGGCGCCCTCGGCCTCGATATTTCGGCCGAGCGACCGATTCCTTATATTGCAAACCGCGCGTTCTTGACCAGACTTCACCGAGAAGCCCCGATGCTCCAGATCGACGAGTCCAAGCTCGAGTCCGGCGTCCGCGTCGCGGGTCGCTACGTGCTCGATCACGTGCTCGGCGAGGGCGGGATGGGCGTCGTCTGGGACGCCGTCGACGAGGAGTCGGGCGAGATCCGCGCGCTCAAGTTCATCCGGCAGGACAAGGGCACCGACCGGCGCTCCATCGCGCGCCTGCTGCGGGAGGCGCGCGCGGCCTCGGCGGTCGCCCACCCGAACGTGGCGCGCGTGTTCGACGTCCTCGAGCTCCCCGAGGGGACGCCGTTCTTGGTGATGGAGCGCCTCGAGGGCGAGACGCTCAAGGCGCGGCTCGCGCGGGTCGGGAGGCTCCCGCCGAGCGAGGCGGCGTCGGTCGCGGCGGCCATCGCCGAGGGGGTGCGGGCGGCGCACGCGCTCGGGATCGTCCACCGCGACCTCAAGCCAGACAACGTCTTCGTCCTCGAAGACGGCCGGGTGAAGGTCCTCGACTTCGGCATCGCCAAGGATCTCCGCGCGGAGTCCGAGACCGAGCTCACCACCACCGGCGCGATGCTGGGGACGCTCCACT
>JAEUKG010000715.1 GCA_016794325.1 Myxococcales bacterium
GTCGCGCGGTGAGCGCGTCACCGCGACGACCGAGCTCGGCTTCCTGCAGGGCGGCAAGCCGCTCGAGCTCGAGGACGCGCTCACCGGCGAGCGTCGTCCGGCGCACATCGACAAGGTCGGCATCGAGGTCGATCCGCAGTCGGCCGTCCCCCAGCTCATCGTCACGATGCGCTACGAGGACACGGCGGCCGCAGACGTCGGCAGCGACACCGACGCCGAGCACGCCGCGGCGGCGCAGGTCGACGAGCCCCCGATGCGCGAGGAGATGATCCCCGCCGCGCGCGCCGAGGCCGCCCCGAAGGAGCAAGAGCCAGCCCCGGCGGCGGACGCCGAAGGCGACGGCGAGGCGAAATTCAAGGGCGCGATCGCCGCGCACGCGGCCAAGATCGGCCCGGCGATGGTCGGCATGGCGGGTCGCGCGAAGACGACCCTCGCGCTCCTCTGGGCCAAGCGCCACGCGCGGTCTTCCTCGTCCAGCGAGGAGATGCCCGCGCCCCGCCGCACCACCGCCCCGCCGCCCGGCGGGGGCCTCCACGCCCAAGGGCGCAAAGTCGTCCGCACCGGATCGACCCCCGACGACGAGCCCCTCAGCGCCGCGATCCCCAAGATGAAGATCACGAAGCGGAAGGCGGCCGTCGCAGGCGCCGTCGTGCTGGCTGGCATCCTCGCGGTCGTCGCGCTCCGCAAGTCGTCGGCGCCCGTCGCGCCGCCGGCTCCGCCCCCCGAGCTCGCCGCCGCGCCGACGAGCGCGCCGCCGGTTCCCGATCCCATCCCTCTCGCCACGACGACCGCGGCGCCGCCGGCGATCACCATGCCCACGGACGCGATCTCCGCTGCCGATCCCAAGGGCAAGAAGGGGAAGGTCGTGCCCTTCGGCAACGGTCCGATCGGCGCGAATCACCGGTCGATCAAGATCAAGATGGACGGTCCGATCGACAAGATCCAGGGCGCGCCGCAGCCTACCGGCTTCACGATCGTGATCCCCGGCCGCAAGACGATGGACTCCACCTCGCCCCTCGCGTCGCGCGACTCGCGCATCGCCGGGATCAAGTCGAGCAACGACGTCGCTGGCGCCGAGCTCAACGTCACCTTCAAGGACGGCGTGCCGAACTACCAGGTGCGCGCCAAGGGCGACGTCCTCGAGATCGCGCTCGCCTCGCAGAAGGGCCACGGCGACGAGGCGGGGGCCCACAAGGCCCAGGCCGCTCACGGCAAGAAGAAGAAGCCGCACTCCCCCTGACGACGCCTCACCGCGCGCCGCCCCCCTTGCGGGTGGCGCGCGGGAGCAGCGTCTTGCTCGACGCCGCCAGCGCCCAGTCGTCGCGCACCCCTCGACCGAGGAGGACCGCGCCGGCGTAGGCGATCATGGCGGCGTTGTCCGTGCAGCTCGCGATCTCGGGGACGTGGGCCACGAGGCCGCGGTCCTTGCAGGCGGCGACGACGCGCTCGCGGAGCTCGCGGTTCGCGGCGACGCCACCGCCGATGACGACGTCGCGCACCCCCTCTCGCGTCGCCGCCGCCACCAGCTTGCGGGTGAGCACGAACGTCACCTGGGCCTGGAACGAGGCGCACGCGTCGGCGAGATCGTCACCCTCCGGTACGCCGTTCTTCGCCACGTGCTGCATGATTTGGGTCTTCAGCCCCGAGAAGCTCATCTCGAGCGAGCTCGTGCCTCGCATCGGCACCGTCCACTCGTAGCGGTCGGGGCGACCCCCGCGCGCGAGGCGGTCGATCGCCGGACCCCCGGGATATCCCAGTCCGAACAGTTTGGCGACCTTGTCGAAGGCCTCTCCCGCCGCGTCGTCGCGGGTGGCGCCGAGCTCGCGGATGAGGCTCGGGTCGAGCCCGTCCACCCGGTAGATCGCGGTGTGGCCGCCCGAGACGAGGAGCGCGACGAACGGCAGGCTCGGCACCGGGTGCGGGGTGTCACGCTGGAGGAACGACGCGACGAGGTGCCCGACGAGGTGGTCCACCCCGACGATGGGCTTCCCCGTCGCCCACGCGAGCCCCTTCGCGAACTGGACGCCGACGAGGAGCGCGCCGACGAGCCCGGGCCGGTTGGTGACCGCGACGCCGTCGACGTCCCCGAGGGAGACGCCAGCGCGGGAAAGCGCGTCTCGGACGACGAAGCGCGCGTTCTTGAGGTGGTCCCGCGAGGCGAGCTCGGGGACGATCCCGCCGAAGGGCGCGTGGGTGGCGACCTGGCTCTGGACGACGTCGGAGAGCACCCTCCCGGTCTCCGTGACCACCGCGCACGCGGTCTCGTCGCACGAGCTCTCGATGCCTAGAACGAGCACGCGGCGCCCTTCTCGCGCTTGAGCAAGAACACGGCGAACACGGGCGGTGGCCCCGCGTCGGCGCCGGGGGCGCCGCGCAGCAGCCGCACCTCGACGTCGCCCGACTCCATGAGCGAGAGCACCGCGAGCACGTCTTGCCCATCGCCTGCCTGGGCCGCGTACACGATGTTCCGCGTGCGCCCCTCGCCGAACGAGAGGGTGGAGATCGGATCGTGGAAGAACTGGGGCACCGGCCGCAGCGGGGTCGCCTTGAAGCGCCCGTCCGACGAAGAGACCGAGCCGGGGGCGTCGCTCAGCCGATCCGCGTCGAGGGTGAGGCACAGCTTCGCGTCTTCGCCGACGCCGCTGCGGACGAAGTTCCCTTTGACGACCCCGCCTTCGTAGCGCTCCTGGGAGCCCGTCGAATATTCGCGCACGCTCTTGCACTGGACCGCGCCGAGGGCGGCCAGGGAGACGGCGAGGGTGACGATCGGGCGCCGCATCGGCCGACCCATCTTACGGAGCGCCGATGATTTCGCGAGCGGCTTGCTTCACCCGCGGCTCGGGCTCGGTCTTCAGCATCTGCTCGGCGACGCTCCGCGCGGACTTGGCGTCGAACGCCGCGAGCGAGCGGAGCGCGGCCTCGCGGACGAGCGCGTACGACTCCTTCGACGAGCACGCGTGCTGGAGGTACTTCGCCGCCGCGGGACCGTTGCCTTTGGCGCCGAGGCGGCCCAGCGCCTGGACGGCGAGGAGGCGGATCGCCCAGTTCTCGTGGCGCTCGGCCACCTTGCCGGCCGCCTCGACCGTCTTCGGATCGGACGTGCGCCCGACCGCCGAGAGGGCGACGCGTTGCACCGACTCGTTGGGGTCCGCGATCGCGGTCGCCAGCGCGCCCGCCGCTTCGTCCGACGACGACCGCGCGAGGACGACGATGGCCTTGGTGCGGAGCGTCGGCTCGGGGTGGCGCACGAGCGGGACGATGCTCGGCTCGAGGGCGCGCGCAATTTGGCGAGCCTTTTCACGGGCTTGCGCCGTCTCCGGGGTGTCCGTCCCGAGGAGCGGGGCGAGATCCCCGTCGGCCGCGCCGAGCGCGTCGAGCGTGGCGTGCGCGCGGTCGGCCGACGTCGTGAGCGCCGACTGCGCCGCGCGCTGGAGCACGTCCGCGTGCGTGACGACCGCCGCGGCGCGGTCCTTGGTCGTGAAGCTCCGCGTGGTGAGCTGCGACAACACCGACTCGGCGTCGAGCTGCGCGTCGGGCACGGCGAGCATCTCGCGCGGGTCGGCGGCGTTGCGCGTGGCGAGGATGACGAGCGCGGTGGCGCCGGCGCGCCGCAGCGACTCGGGCCCGCCGCGCTGCCGCGCGCCGTCTTCGCCCCCGGCGAACACCGCGTCGGCCATCGCGCCGAGGGCGGCCTTGCCGCCAGGGGGATCGCCCTTGGCGGCGCCCATCCGCGCCAGGGCGATGAGGGCCGCTTCGCGCGGGAGCCGGTCCGTGCCTTCGGCGAGGCCGAGCAGCGTCCCGACCTCCGAGGGCTCCCCCATCTCTCCGAGCGAGTACGCCGCCGCCGCGCGGGCGACGGTGCCGGAGTCGAGCGTCTTGGCCATGTGCGCCATGAGCGGCACCGACCCCTTGTCGCGCAGCGCCGCGAGCCCGAGGATCGCGTAGCCGCGCATCTCGGGGGTGCCCGCTTGGGCGATGGACCGCATCGCGGGGATGGCGCGCTTGTCGCCCAGGCGCGAGATCCCCCACGCGGCGGCGACGGCGATGCCGTCGGTGGCGATGTCGTCGGTCGCCGCCTTGTCCCCGGCGCGGGGGAAGACGACGCTCTGGAGCTTGGGGAGCAGCGCGGGGTCGCGGAGCGCGCCGCACGCGATCATGGCGCGCGTGCGCATCTGGGTGTCGCCCTGCCCGGTCGCGTAGGCGAAGAGCGGAGGGCCGGCGTTCTTGTTCTGCACGTACGCGAGCACGTCGATGGCGATGCGCTGCTGGCCTGCGTCTCCGTCGGCGAGCGCGTCGAGCAGCGGCTTCACCGCCCGCGAGCCGATGCGTGCGAGCTGCGCGCGCGCGTCCTCGGCGTCTTTGCCGGTGCCGTGGCGGACGCGTTGCACGAGCCCGAAGGTGAGGTTGCCGTAGATCTCCACGAGGAGCCGGCGGTAGATCGGGCGCTGCGGGTTGCCGATCGCCATCGGCAGGAGCTCTTGCTCGAGCGACTCGAGGGTGCCCTTCCCGAGGTTGATCTGCATCGACAAGCGCGCCGCGCGCGCGACGAGCTCCTCGTCCGGCGCGCCGCGCACGACTCGGCGGAAGAGCCGGTCGGCCTCGTCGGTCTGCCCCTTCGACAGGAGGAGGTCGGCGAGCTCGAAGTACACGACGAAGAGGCGATCGTTCTTCTGGATCGCCGCGCGAAACTCGAGGATCGCGCGATCCGTGTCCTGGCGAGATCGGTACATCTCGCCGAGCCGCCGGTGGCCCTCGGCGTCGTCGGGGTTCAGCTCCACGGCCCGCGCCGCATACTTCACCGCGTCGTCGTCGCGGTAGATCTGGAGCGCGTATTGCGCCATGCGCTGGTAGAGCTCGCGCGCGCGCTTGGGCTCGACCGCCAGGAGCTTCTCGAGGACCGTGATCGCCTCGGCGATCTTGTTCTGCTGCACGAGGACGCGCTCGAGGCCGAGGTAGCTGTCGGCGTCGCCGGGGGCCTTCTCGAGGATGCGCTTCAGCGTCCCTTCGGCGTCGGCGAGCCTCCGCATGTGGAGCTGCACCTCGGCGAGCGTGCGGCCCGCCTCGAGGTCCGGCGGGGTCTGCCCGAACGCGGCGGTGAGCGGCCCGACCTGGGCGTCGAGGACGCGCTCGAGGCTCCACAGCGTGACGATGCGGCCGCGCGCCTCTCGGGCGAGGATCTTGTCGCCGCTCTGCTTGGCCTTCTCCGACAGCTCCTGCCAGAGCGCGCGCGCGTCGCGGTAGCTGCGCTGCCGCTCGTACGCGGAGGCGAGCTGCTTCTTGTACGCCAGCGTGCCAGGCTCGAGCTGCACCGCCTCCTTGAACGCGGCGAGCGCGTCTTGGGGCATGTCGTGCTCGAGGTACACGTCGCCGAGGGCGGCCAGGGCGCGCGCCCGCGGGCTCACCGTGGTGAGGATGCGCTTCCACGTCTGGACCGCGAGGGGGACGTTGCCCTCCTGGAAGTAGCGGTCGCCGAGATCGACGAGGTGGGCCGGGTCGTTGCCCGCCACCTGGGTGAGGCGCTGGAGGACGCGCAGCGAGCGGTCGTTTTCGCCGATCCTCCCGTAGATGTCGGCGCGCCGCGCGAGGACCTCCTCGTCGGACGTGGCGCGCGCCTCGAGCTCGGTGAGGTGCTTGCGCGCGCGCGGCCGGTCGCCGCGCTGCATGAGCGCGTCGCAGTGCTCGAACACGAACTGCGGGTTGTTCGGGGCCGCGCGGATGAGGCCCTCGTATTCGGTGATCGCCTTGTCGAGCTCGCCCTGCGACTGGAGCACGCGGATCACCTTCAGGCGCAGATCGATGTGCCGCGGGTTGACGGCGAGCGCCTTGCGGTACGTCGCGAGCGCGTTCGTCGCGTCGCCCGTCTCCTCGTACAGCCCGCCGAGGAGGGCGAGCCTCGCGAAGTCGGTCGGGTGCTCGTCCTCCAGCTGCTTGATGAGCATCGGGAGCTGCTGATCCGCGCGGTAGATCTCGGTGATCGTCTCGTAGATCTCCGCGCGCACCGCGGCCTCGGAGCCGGCCGCCTGGAGCGCCTTCTTGAGCGTGGCGAGCGCCTCCGGGTTCTTGTGGGCCTTGGCCTGCGCCTTCCCGAGGTCTTTGAGGGCGGGCGCGAGGGTGCGGTTGTCGCCGGCCGCGTGCTGCACGACCTCCTTCAGCTCCGCCTCGGCGCGCTCGTATTCGCCGCGCGAGTAGAGCTCGCGACCGAGCTCCGCCCGGACGAACAGGTTGTTCGCGTCGAGCTTCACGAGCTTGTCGTGGTACTCCTTCGACTTCGCCCAGTCCTTCGCGTCCAGCGACAGCGTCATCAGGGTGCGGATGGTCTGCTGCTTGTCGGCGGGGACGGTCTGCAGCGCGAGCGCCTCTTCGTAGCGCGTCCGCGCGCCGGTGACGTCGCCGCGATCCTGCAGGAGGCGCGCGAGCGCGAGCAGCGCCACCGGGTCGTTGCCCTTGAGCGCGATCGCGCGCTCGTAGGTCTTCACCGCGTCGTCGGCGCGACCGTCGGTCTTGTAGATGCCGGCGAGGGTCACGACCGCTGCGTATTGGCCGTCGCCGGCGACGGCGGCGCGCGCCTCGAAGTCCTTCACCAGCCCGGCGAGGTTACCGTCCTTCTCGCGGTACAGCTGGGCGAGGCGCTGAAGCGGGAACGGAGCGCCGGGCTGCGACAGGACGATGCGCGTGTACCGCTCGATCAGGACGCCGGCTTGCTGCTCGGGCTGGGCCGGCGGCTTCGGCGCGGTCGGTTGGCCGACCGGTGGCTTGCCGGGCTGCCCCGCCGGCGGCTTGCCGGGCTGCCCCGCCGGCGGCTTGCCGGGCTTGCCTGGCTTGTGCCGGCCTTTGGGATCGAAATCCTGCCCCGACGCCGCCCCCGCGAGGGTCACGAGCGCGACGAGGACGGCGAAGCTACGCCTGATAGAACGCATGCCGAGTTCCTTTGAGCTTAGACCCGCGAGCGTCCCGCCGCATTAGGCAGCAAGGCTATCCCACATGGGCGCCATCACGGCTGACCTGCGCCCATGATCAGCTCGATCGCCGCGAAGAAGCCCACCGCGGCGCCCACGCCGAGCCCGAGCGCCACCGACTTGCGCTCGGCCCACATCGCCTGCCCCGCGCCGATCAAGCGCAGACCGCCGCCGATGGGGCACAGCGCGAGGCCGCGCGCCGCCATCTGCCCGGACGGAAACACGTGCAATCCCGCGAGGAGGAGGCCGATCCCGGCGAGGATCAGGCCCGCCCCCACCACGAACGAGCTCTTCTTTCGGTCGTCGCCGCGGAGGTTCGCGGCCACGAGGCCTCCGCCCGCGAGCGCGCCCACCGCGCCCGCGGCGATCTGCGCGACGTTGCCGTGCCCGTCGAAGAGCGGGCTCATCCAGAGACGCAGGTCCCAGCCATCGGCGCGGTGACCGACCGCCATGATCCCGCCCGTCGCGAGGATGGCGACGAGCGCGAGCGCGAGCGCGCCGTAGAGGGGCGCGGCGTCGTTCGCCGCAGGAGCGTGCGCGCTCCGTCCAGGCGGTGGACCCGCCCGCGCGGCGGCGTGCGCTGGCGGCTGCCAAGCGTTGGCGGACGCCGAGGTGATCGGCATCGGCGGCGCACCGCGGGCGCGGGTCGGCGCGTCGAGCTCGAGGCGCGGGCCCGGATCGACGTCGTCGTCGAAGGTCATCCCACCACCCACCGGGGGCATGTCGTGCGACGAGGGGGTGCGCGCGCGCATGCGCTGCGAGCTCGCCGCGGCGAGGGCGCGCTCGGACGTCTTGGCCGCCGGGATCGCGCGGTCGGACCGGCCGTCGAGCGAGGGCGCCTCCGGGGCTCGCGGGATCGAGGGGCCCCCGTGCGGCTCGAGGTCGGGCGTCACCCCCGGCGGCGGAATCGATCGAAGCTGCGTGTCTTCGAGCGGCCGCCCTTCGCGGAGGGCGCGCAGGTCGCGCGCCAGCTCGCACGCCGACGGGTAGCGGTCGGCAGGGACTCGCCGGAGGCAGCGCTCCACCACTTTCGCCAGCGCCGCCGGCGCGTCGGGCGCGACCGTCCGGAGATCGGGGGCGTCGGTGGTCGCGATGGAGACGAACATGGACGGGATCGTCTCGCCCGCGAAGGGCAGCTGCCCACTGACGATCTCGAACAGGATCACGCCCAGCGCCCAGACGTCGGTGCGCGCGTCGGCGAGATCCGAGTTCCCGCGCACCTGCTCGGGGGCCATGTACGCGGGCGTGCCCATCATCGAGCCGCTCGTCGTCAGCCTCACCTTGTCGGGAGTCCGGACCTGCGAGATGCCGAAGTCGAGGAGCTTGGGGACGATCTTCGACCCTTGCCGCGCCAAGAACACGTTCTCGGGCTTGAGATCGCGGTGGACCACGCCGCGCGCGTGCGCGAATTCGACGGCCTCGACGACCGGCAAAATGAGGTCGAGCGCGGTCTGCACGCCCACCTTGCCGCCGTGGCGCTGCACGAACGCCGAGAAGTCCTCGCCCTCGAGGAGCTCTTGGACGATGAAGGGCGCGCCGTCGTCGTCGCGTCCGATGTCGAGCACGTCGACGACGTTCGGATGGCGAACGATGTTCGCCGCGCGGGCTTCGCGCAGGAAGCGCTCCACGATCTCGGCGGTGCGCGAGTGCTCCTGGCGCAGCACCTTGATCGCGACTACGCGGCCGATCGCGACGTTGGTCGCGCGGTACACCGCGCCCATCGCCCCCGCCCCGAGCAGCGCGTCGAGCTTGTACTTGCCCCCGAGCGTCTCCCCTACGCGACGCTGCTCGACCTCATCCATACACGTTCGGCTAGGATAACCACAACCGCCTCCGAGGGTGAACATGTCGGTGAATTCGTCGCGCGTGCTCGTGGCCGTGCTCGGCCTCCTCTGCGCGAGCTGCGGCAACGCGAACAAGACCGCTCCGGTGGACGCGGGCTCACCCGCGTCGAGCGCCGTCGCGTCGAGCGCCGTCGCGTCGAGCGCGGACGCGTCGCCCGCGTCGCCGTCTGCCTCGCTCGCCGACGTGGTGGCGACCGCGTCCCCGTCCTGGGAGGACGCAGGGCGTCCCGTCGTCACCGCGGGTGAGGTCGACGGCGCGCTCCTGCGCGCCCGCCACCGCGCGCGGCTCGCCAAGGATCGGTCCCCCGTGACCGTCCTCGCCGGCGGTCCTCCGCTCGAGCTCGGGCAGCGGATCTGCGAGGCCTCGGTGCCCAAGCGCGCCCCCGACACGCCCATCCTCCTCAAGCCCAACATCGGCGGCTTCGAGTGGTTCAAGGACCCGAAGGCTTCGGGCGGCGACGACGGCCTGAAGAACCGCATCACGCAGCCCGAGTTCGTGCGCGGCGTCGTGCGCTGCCTCAAGGCCCGCGGCCACACCCGCGTCACCATCGCCGAGGGCTGGGGCGCGAAACACGCCGACTGGCAACGCCTCGTCCGCGCGTCGGGGTACGAGGCGATGGCGCGCGAAGAGGGCGTGCCGTTGGTCGCCATGGACGACGACGGCGTCTTCGACGTGGAGGGCGACCGCCCCGGATTGCCGATGAAGATCAAGGGGATGGCGGACTCGGGGGTGCCGACCCTGCTCCTGCCCAAGATCCTCGCCGAGCACCTCGAGCGCGGCATGTTCATCTCGGTCCCCAAGCTCAAAGCGCACCGCTTCGGCGTCGTGTCGATCGCCCTCAAGGGGATGCAGGGCACCGTGATGTCCTCCGACGCCGCGCCCGCGTTCCACCAGAAGTGGCGCACGCACCGCGAGCTCTCGGCCGCGCTCAAGTCGGGCTCACGCTCCGAATACGTGCGCGCCCTCGAGCTCTTCGCCGAGCGCATGATCGACGTGCTCGAGGTGAGCGCCCCCGACGTGGTGCTCGTCGACGGCGCGCCCGGCGTCGGCGGCGACGGCTTCTCGAAGCAGTGGCCCGCCTCCGACAACGTCGCGGTCGGGGGCACGAACCCGGTGCTCGTCGACCGTGTCGGCGCCCAGCTCCTCGGACTCTGGGACCACGACGGCCTCGCCAAGGAGCTCTCGGGTCATCGCACGTCGCCGCTCGTCGAGGCGGGCGCCAAGCGCTTCGGCCTCGACATCCAGAAGCCCGAGGTGCGCGGCGACGGCGCCTCGCTCCTCGAGCAGAGGCGCCCGGCTCACCTCGTCGGGATGGCGGGTTTCGAGATCCACGACGGCGGAGGCGCGGGCGCGTCGACGTCGTCGCGGGAGGCGCGAGCGCTCCGGGTGGAGGAGGGCGACGTGCGCGTCGACGGCCACGCCGCCGACCCGGCTTGGGCGCTCGCCCCCGCGCTCGACTGGAGCACGGACCACGCCGGGAAGCCCACCGGGGTGCGCACGAGCGCGCGCTTCGCGTGGTCTCCCAAGGCCCTCTACGTGCTCTTCGAGCTCGACTCCGCCGGGCTCTTCGTCGACCGCGCGCGGCCGGTCGCCGAGGAGCGCGCGAAGCTCTACGAGGAGGACTGCGTCGAGCTGTTCGTCGCCCCCGACCCCGCGCACCGCGGCCGCTACGCCGAGGTGGAGATCGGCCCCTTCGGGCACTTCTTCGATCTCTGGATCGATCGCGAGAAGAAGACGAGCGACGTCGCGTGGAGCTCCGCGCCGACGATCGCGACGCGCCGCGACGAGGCGAAGAGGAAGGTCTGGATCGAGGCCCGCGTCGCGGCGCCCGAGATCGCGCGCGCGCTCGCGCCGGGGGCGAAGCTGCCGCTCGCGCTCTACCGCATGGAGGGGAAGTCCCCGCGGAGCTACCTCGCGTGGAGCCCGCCGCAACGCCCCGGCGAGCGCCCGAATTTCCACGTCCCCGACGCCTTCGGCGCGCTTCTCCTGGGCGAGGCGTCGCGCTAGCGTTTCGGGCGCGATGGCGTTCTACCAAGCCCCCCCCGAGCTCGGAAACCAGTACGAGACCGATCCCGTCCTCGTGAGCTTCCTCACCCGGAAGCTCCCGGCCGACTTGATGGCGGCGGTCGCCCCCGAGCTCCGCGAGCTCGGCGCCCTCGCCGGCGGCGACCTGTATCGCCAGCTCCTCGCGGAGCACAAAGACGAGCCCAAGCTCGTGCCCTGGGACGCCTGGGGCCATCGGGTCGACCGGATCGAGCTGACGCCCCTGTGGCAGCGAGCGTCGCGCATCGCCGCCGAGAAGGGCCTCGTGGGGGCGGGCTACGAGCGCGGCAAATACGGAGAACATGCACGCATCGTGCAGTTCGCGTCGGTGTACGTCCTCGATCCCTCGACGGCCGTCTATTCGTGCCCGCTCGCGATGACGGACGGCGCGGCCAAGACCCTGCTCGCGTCGAAGAACCAGGCGCTCATCGACCGCGCCGTGCCCCGGCTCACGAGCCGCGACCCCGATCGCGCGTGGACGAGCGGCCAGTGGATGACCGAGCGGACCGGCGGCTCCGACGTCGCGATCTCGGAGACCGTCGCGCGCCGCGACGGCGACTCCTTCCGGCTCTTCGGCACCAAGTGGTTCACCTCGGCGACGACGTCGAACATGGCGCTCACCCTCGCCCGGCCGGAGGGCAACCCCGACGGCGGGAAGGGGCTCGCGCTCTTCTACCTCGAGCTCCGGGACGAGGCGGGGCGCATGAACGGGATCCAGGTGAACCGCCTGAAGGACAAGCTCGGGACGCGCATGGTCCCGACGGCGGAGCTCACCCTCGACGGCACCCTCGCCGTCCCCGTCATGGGCACGACCGACGGCATCCGCAACATCACGCCGATGTTGTCGATCACCCGCACCTGGAACGCGGTGGCGGCGTGCAGCGGCATGCGGCGCGCGGTCGCGCTCGCCCGCGACTACGCGCGGCGTCGGGTCGCGTTCGGCGCGCCCCTGGCCGACAAGCCGCTCCACGTCGACACCATGGCGTCGATGCAGGCCGAGTCGCAGGGCGCCTTCCTGCTCTCGTTCCGCGCGGTCGAGCTCCTCGGGCGTGAGGAGGCGGGGACCATCACCGAGGGCGAGGCGGCGCTGCTGCGCCTGCTCACCCCGATCGCGAAGCTCACCACCGGCAAACAAGGGGTCGCGGTCGCGAGCGAGGCCCTGGAGAGCTTCGGCGGCGCGGGCTACGTCGAGGACACCGGGCTGCCGCGTCTCCTCCGCGACGCGCAGGTGCTCCCCATCTGGGAGGGCACAACCAACGTGCTCTCCCTCGACGTGCTCCGCGCGCTCGGCCGCGCCGGCACCCCCGATCCGCTCGCGCCCATCGAGGCGGAGGTGCGCGCCTGCACGGCGGACGCAGAGCGTGTAGGATGCACGCAAGCGGCGCGCGCGGCGACGGAGGCGGTCGCCCACGCCAAGTCCTGGTTGGGCAGGGCGTTTTCGGCGAGCCCGCGGGCGGTCGAGGCGGGGGCGCGCCGGTTCGCGCTCACGCTCGGCCGGGCGCTCGAGGTCGCGCTGCTCGTCGACGAGGCCGCGCGCAGCACGACCGCCGGCCCCCTCGCGGCGGCGGCGGCGCGCCGCATGGTCGCGCACGGCGTCGACCTCGTCCGCGACGAAGAGCTCGGCTCCGACGCCGAGACCCTCGCGCGCGGCTGACGCCCCTCAAGAGCGCCAGAGCACGAAGCTGGCGAACAGGGCGAAGCCCATCGCCACGAGCAGCAACCCGACCACGAGGTTTCCGGCGCTCGTGCGGGTGGCGACCTTCTGCACCGACGCCTCGTCGGCTTCGCCCCGCATCGCCCTCTCGAGCTCGCGCCGCGCCTCTCCGGCGGCGGCGCCGAGGAGGATCGCCTCGATCACGCCGCCCATGACGAGCGACGCGAGCGCGAGGAAGAGCCCGGTCCGTCGGTTCTTCGCGTCGCCCTGGCGCCGGGACGGGAGGCCGTCGAGCTCGGCACGGACCACGGTGAAGGACGCGGGCGGTCCGAGCGTCGGCCCCACGACGCACGCCTCCGGCAGCGGCGCCGCGGTGACGAGGAAGGGGTGGGCGACGGTCGGCCCCTCGATGCGCGTCGCCGCCTTGGGCTCGCCGGCGACGATCAGCCAGTGGGGGCCAGGCTCGAGCGGCGGGAGCTCCACCGTGGTGTTCGGCCGCTCGTCGGTGACGCGGGCCGCGAAGACCCGGCCGCGCGCGCTCTGGAGCTCGACGTAGGGGGCGGTCCGGGCGTTGGTTCGGTGGATCTCGAGGGGGAAGGGCTTGCCCGCGGCGACGACGGCCGGGAGGTCCACGCGGAGAGCGCCGGGCGCGGTCGGGATCGCGCCGAACCACTCGGCGGTCTTGCCGTCGGGTGTGCGGGCACGGATACCGAGGCCGGTGACGTGGAAGAGGGCGACGGCGTCGACGTGGGCGCGCCCGTCGCCGCACGACCGCACGACCCGCGCCTCCATCCCCGGCTCCGGGAGCACCTCGATCGCGCACGGGACCAGCCTGCCGGCGCGGTCGCGGGCCTCGACGAAGAGGTTCGTGTGACCCTCGACCGTGAGGCGCTCGTCGGGCAAGAAGGCGGTGAGGACGAAGTCGCCGGTCTGCTTCTCCGGGCGCACGACCGCCGGCCGCGCCACGCGTCCTTCCGCGCGCGCCCCCGCCGGCCACTCCACCACCCCGCGCAGGAGCGGTCCGCGCTCGGTGGGGGCGCGGACCTCGACCTCGATCGGCGCGAGGTCGCCGCCCAGGTCGAGCGGGACGATGGCGGTGCCGTCGGGCGACGTCCCCCCCTCCCAGCGCGCCGACTTGCCGGCGCTCCGCGCGATCACGACGAGGCCGGTGAGGGGCTTGGCCTCCTTGACGCCGCTCTCGTCCCAGAACGTCACGAGGTGCGCGTACAGCGGCCCCGGAGCGCCCGCCGGCTCCACCGAGATCGCGGCCGCGTGGACGCCAGGCTGCGCGCCGAGCCGAAGCCCGAGGGCCAAGGTCGCGAGCGACAGGCAAGGCGTGGCGAACATGATCACGCGGCGGAGCTTCACGGCGGCTCCCAGGCGACGTCGGGCCGCGCCGACGCCTTCGCCACGATCCGCTCGCCGCCGCTCCCCCCGAGGGCGCCGCGCCGGAGGACGATCCGGCGAACGTTTTCGGCCGCGAGGACGTGGATCCCCCCGCCGCGTCGCTCCACGTCGACGAAGGCGTCGCCGGCCGCGGCGCGCTCGATCCTCACCCCGTAGGCTCCGACGTCGCGGGCGCGCACGCTGCGGAAGGTGACGCGCTCGGGGAACCGGGGGGCGGTCGCCTCCTTCGCGCGCGCCACGACCTCGCCGACGAACCTCGCGACGAGGGCCCCTTCGTGGCCGGCGCCGGGGACGCGGTCGTATCGGCGCTTGTATCCTCTTGAGGATAGTGCGCGATCGAGGGTGTCGCTCTCGGCGACGGGGGAGGTCTTGTCGGCGTCGCCGTGGATGAGCCAGATCGGGACGTGGCGCGCGTTGTCGATGACGTCGACGGGGTTGACCGCGTGGGCCGCGGCCTCCGTGGGAAGGATGCCCCGCACGTAGCCGGTCACGTCGAAGCGGGCGTCGCCGAAATACGAGGTGATCGCGGCGAACCGGTCGGGGTTGTGGAGGCCGATCGTCGTCGCCCCCTGGCCGCCCATCGACGCCCCCCAGATGGAGACCCGCTGCCGGTCGACGGGGAGGGCGGCGAGCGCGGCGTCGAGGGCGCGGAGCACCTCGTCCTCGGCCGGCTCCGTGTACAGCGAGTTCCCGAGCCCGCTCGGCATCAAGAGCGCGACCCGCGCCTCCTCTGCGCCCGCCAGGAGCTCGGTGTAGTTTGCATACGTCCACGGCGAGCCGTTCCACGGGTGGACGCCGACGAGGAGCGGGGCGGGGCGCTCGGCGTCGATCCCGCGGGGCACGTAGACGACGGCCATCCCCCCGCCGCGGGCGGCGACGGGGCTCGCCATCTCGAGGGTGGCGATCCCCTCGCTCGACCAGACGACCGTGCCCACGCGCGGCGGCTCGCCGCACGCGACGCGCCGCTCGTATTCGGAGACGTCGATCTCCAACCGGAGCGCGTGCGGCGCCCTCGGATCGAGCGGGACGATGGCGGGCCCGGGGGTGAGCTCGGTGGGGAC
>JAEUKG010000722.1 GCA_016794325.1 Myxococcales bacterium
CACCCTCTCGCACCTCCGTTCCACGTCGTGCTGGTCGAGCCCGAGATCCCGCCCAACACCGGCAACGTGGCGCGCCTCTGCGCCGCGACCGCGAGCCCCCTCCACCTCGTCGGCCGGCTCGGCTTCCGCATCGACGAGCACGCGGTGCGGCGCGCGGGGGTGGACTACTGGCACCTCGTGGACGTCCGCACCCACCTCGGGGTGCCCGAGCTCCAGCACGCGCTCTCCAAAGAGCCGGGCCGCGCGGGCGTGGGCACCGGGCGGTGCTTCTACTTCAGCGCGATCGCCGAGCGGAGCTACCTCGAGGCCGATTTCCTCCCCGGCGATGCGCTCGTCTTCGGCAAAGAGAGCGTCGGGCTCCCGGAGGAGCTCCTCGCCGCGAACCCGGCCCAGGTCTACGGCATCCCCACGCTCGGCGCGGTGCGGTCGCTGAACCTCGCGAACGCGGTGTCCATCGCCCTCTTCGAGGCGCTGCGCAAGGCGGGAGCCCTCGCCTCCCCGTTCATCGGGTGATTCGGGTTCCCTCGGGGCAAAAAACGCCGTAGCCTTGCAGCCACACACGTGTTGGGTAAGGCGCGCTGGCTTTCGGGGTGTGCGTTCGCCGCGGCGCTCGTCTTGGGAAGGGCGAGCCCGGCGCACGCTGGACCCATGGACCCGACCCCGGAGCGGTTGGTCCTCCAGCCCGGCGGTCTGCCGGCGGGCTCGACCTGCCAGTCGATCGCGTCGAACCCGGAGAGCGCCGTCAGCGCCGGGCTCCGGGCCAACGACCTCGCCTGCCGGCCCAACAACCTCGCGTTCCGCAACATGATGTCGGAGCTCGGCTTCGCGATGGCGCCGAGCGCGTTCTACCCCGCGCGCACCACCGGCCTCGGGGGCTTCGCCCTCACGCTCGAGGCGAACCTCACGAGCATCAACGCCGACAAGACGGTCGACAACCCGGACGGGACGAAGACCCAATACTGGCACCTCGGTACGCGGGGGAAGACCGACGCCAACACGAAGTCGTTCCAGGCGCGCAACGACGAGCCGAGCTCGCTCCTGCAGCTCTACACGCTGAAGGCGCGCAAGGGCCTGCCCCTCGGCTTCGAGGTCGCGGGCGCCCTCGGCTTCATGGCCAACACCACGATGTGGGTCATGGGCGGCGACGTGCGCTGGGCGCTGATGGAGGGCTTCCGCGCCGGCGCGTTCGGGCTCCTCCCCGACATCTCGGTGGGGGCGGGCGTGCGCACGATGGCCGGCAACCCCAAGTTCTACCTGACGACGCTCGGCCTCGACGTGCGCGCGTCGAAGCCCATCAACATCGCCGACAGCGGCACCCTCACCCCCGGGCTCGGCTACCAGCGGCTCATCATCTTCGCCGACTCCAACGTCGTCGACCTCACGCCGAACGTCGACGCCCTGCGCGAGTGCGGATACTCGGGGCCGAACCCCGACACCGGCGCGCCGCTCTGCTCCAACAAGCTCTCGAACGGGTCCGACAACAACGGCGACTTCAACAACAACGTCTCGTTCGACAAGGTGCGGATCCACCGCCACCGGGCCCTCGCGAGCCTCAACTACCGCTACGAGATCGTCTACGTCGGGAGCCAGTTCGCGATCGACATCACCGAGCCCGGAGACGAGAACCCCAACATCGTCGGTGGGCGCCAGTGGACGCTCTCGCTCGAGGCCGGAACGCACTTCTGATCGCGGCGGCGCTCCTGCCGGTCGCCTTCGCCTGCGCTCCGGGCTCGAAGGGGCCCGCGGTGGGGGTGTCGTACGGGCCTGCGCCCGGCGGCAGCGGCGCGCGCGCGAGCGACGCGGGCGCGCCGCGCGGCCCGAGCCCGATCCCGGAGGGCTTCCGCGCGACGTTCACCAAGCTCAACGCCGAGCGCGTCGTCTCGCACGGCCACGCCGGCGGCCGCTTCGAGGTCGACGTGTGGGCGAACGGCCCCGCGCGCGAGGCCCACGCGCGCCCGAGCGGCGACTACCCGGTGGGCTCGGTGCTGGTGATGGAGCACCACGAGCGCACGATGCCCGGCACCAAGGGCCCGACGATGATGATGGAGAAGCGCGAGAAGGGGTTTTCGCCCGCCCACGGCGACTGGCGCTACGTCACCGTGTCGGCCTCCGGCGAGACCAAGAAGGACGGCGCGATCGAGGCGTGCGCGACGTGCCACGACGAGGCGGCGCGGGACGCCGTGTTCCCGATCGCGGCGCCGCCGGCGAAGTGACGGCCGCTTCAGCCGAGGGCGAGCCAGACCACCGCGCCGAGGATCGCAGCCGCCGCCACGACCGTCGCCAGCGCCGCCGCCACGTACGAGGCCTGGAGCGGGCGCCGCGAGGCCGCGCCCTCGATGCGGTAGGCGCCGCGGAGGAAGGCGATCGTCGACCGGGTCGGCAGGCCCGAGGCGAGCTTCAGGATGCCGAACGCGGCGCGGGGCCCGCTCTCGATCGCGGTGACGACGAAGCCCACCGGG
>JAEUKG010000734.1 GCA_016794325.1 Myxococcales bacterium
ACGTGATGAGCGAGCTCATGGGCCTCGTGCACGGCGCCTACGACGCCAAGGCGACCGGCTTCGTCCCCGGCGGCGTCTCGCTCCACAACTGCATGAGCGCTCACGGGCCCGACCGCGCCACCTACGAGAAGGCGGTGGCCGCCGAGCTCGCTCCCCAGAAGATCGCGGACACCCTCGCCTTCATGTTCGAGACGCGGTGGGTCTTCGCCCCGACGCGCGCCGCGATGGAGCACCCCGCCTTGCAGCGCGACTACGACGCCTGCTGGGCCGATTTTCCCAAGGCCGTCCTGCCCCGCAAGGAGGTATCCCGATGAAGCTAGCCTCGCTCCCCTCCGGCCGTGACGGCCGGCTCGTCGTCGTGTCGGACGATCTCGCGTGGTGCGCCGACGCGCGATCCGTCGCCCCCACGATGCAGGCCGCGCTCGACGACTGGGACGCGCGCTCCCCGGCGCTCGCCGAGATCGCCGCGCGCCTCGCGCGCGGCGAGGGCCCGCGCGATCCGTTCGACCCGAAGGCGTGCGCCGCGCCCCTTCCTCGCGCGTACCAGTGGGCCGACGGCTCGGCCTACGTGAACCACGTCGAGCTCGTGCGCAAGGCCCGCAAGGCCGAGATGCCGAAGACGTTCTGGACCGATCCCCTCATGTACCAGGGCGGCTCCGACGGCTTCCTCGCGCCGACGCAGCCGATCCCCCTCGCCGACGAGGCGTGGGGCTGCGACATGGAGGGCGAGGTCGTGGTCGTCACCGGGGACGTCCGGCGAGGGGTCTCGCCCGAGGCCGCGCGGGCGTCGATCCGGCTCGTGGGCCTCGTCAACGACGTGTCGCTGCGCGGGCTCATCCCCGCCGAGCTCGAGAAGGGCTTCGGCTTCTTCCAGTCGAAGCCGGCGTCGACCCTGTCGCCCGTCTTCGTCACCCCCGGCGCGCTCGGCGCGGCGTGGCGCGAGGGCAAGCTCCACCGGCGCCTGCTCGTCTCGCTCAACGGCGAGCCCTTCGGGCGCGCCGACGCCGGCGTCGACATGACGTTCGACTTCGGCGTGCTGATCGCGCACGCCGCCAAGACCCGCGACCTGTGCGCGGGCACGATCATCGGCTCCGGCACGGTCTCGAACCGCGGCCCCGACGGCGGGCCCGGCAAGGCGATCCAGGACGGCGGCGACGGCTACTCCTGCATCGCCGAGGTGCGCATGATCGAGACGATCGAGGGCGGCGCCCCCAAGACGCGCTTCATGAAGCGCGGCGATCGCGTGCGCATCGAGATGCTCGACGACGACGGGCGCTCCATCTTCGGCGCGATCGACCAAGCCGTCGGCGACTGACGCCGCCGCCGTGACCGCCGTAGCCGCGGCCGAGGCCCCGGCGCCGTCGTGGCGGCGCGAGATCGTCGAGCTCGCGCTCGTCGGCGGCCTCACGCCGCTCCTCTACCCGCTGTCGTGGCTCCTGCGGCGCGCGGTCGGGCTCGACGCCGCCGAATACGCCGCCGGCTTCACCACGTTCTACGCGGCGCACGTCGTCAACGATCCGCACTTCGCGGTCACCTACCTCCTCTTCTACGAGGACGTGCGCGGCCGCGCCTTCGGCGGCACGTTCTCGGGGCTCCAGCGCGCGCGCTACTGGCTCGCCGGCGCCGTCGTCCCCGCGGGGCTCGCGGCGTGGGCCGCGTTCGCGCTCGCGACCCGCTCCGCGGTCGCCCTCGGCTGGATGATCCAGCTCATGTTCCTGCTCGTGGGCTGGCACTACGTCAAGCAGGGCTTCGGCGTGATGAGCGTGCTCTCCGCGCGGCGCGGCGTGCGCTTCACCGCCGACGAGCGCGTCGTGCTCCTCGCCCACGGCTACGCCGGCTGGGCCTACGCCTGGGCCGAGCCGTTCGACCTCGGACGGGAGGTCGAGGAGAAAGGTGTAGTCTACACGACATTGGCGCACCCGCTCTGGCTCGAGCAGGCGACGCGCGGGGTGTTCTTCGCGACCGCGGCCGCGCTGGTGGTGATGCTCGTGAGGAAGCGGCTCCGCGAGGGGCGCCTGCCCCTCGTCACCCCCCTCGCGGCGATGCTCTGCAGCATCTGGGCGTGGTCGATCTACTCGAGCGTCGACCCGCTCGTCCGCTACGTCATCCCCGCCCTCCACTCGGTGCAGTACCTCTATTTCGTCTGGCTCCTCCGCCGGAACCAAGCCAAGGAGCGCGAGGGGCCGCCGTGGTTCGAGCGCTCGGCGCGCGTGCGGGTGGGGGCGCTCGCCGCCTTCGCGCTGGTCCTCGGCTTCGTGCTCTTCCACGGCGCCCCCACGTTCCTCGACGACCTGTTCACGCCGCGCCGGTCGCGCCTCACCGACCTCGGCGCGACCCCGTATTTCGCGGCGCTGTACGCGTTCGTGAACATCCACCACTACTTCATGGACACGGTGATCTGGCGCCGCGACAACCCGCTCACCCGCTACCTCGTCGCCGAGCCGCGCGAGCGCGCGACGCGTTGACGCCCGCCCTCACTTCGCCTTCTTGGACTCGTCGAGGAGCTGCTTCTGCTTGGCCAGGAGCCCCTCGAGCTCGTCGTTCATCGCCTTGACCTCGTCCGGCGTCGCGACGTGCAGGGTGTAGCGGAAGACCTTGCGCTTGGTCTGCTTGCCGGCGTCGTATTCGGTGAGCATCATGAGCTCGCCGAGGTCGTTCCAGAGCTTCGACGTCCCGTGCTGCTTGCCGTCCTTGTACGGCGTCTCCGAGGCGCGCTTGCCGTTCTTGTGGAACGTGACGCGCAGGCCGTCCTCCTTGCCGGCCTTGTATTCGGTGGTGCTCTCGAGGCGGCCCTCCTCGTCGAGCTCCCACCAGCGCCCGGTCCACTCGTGCGCGTCGTACGAGCCGGCGCGCGCGATCTTGCCGTTCGGGTGGAACCACACCGCGGGCCCCTGACGCTTCGAGAGCGACTTGCCCACGACGCCGGCCGTGCGGCACTCGATCACGTTCGTCCCCGTCCACTGCGCCGCGCCGGCGGGGCACGGGAGCTTCGAGGCGAGCGTCGGGTTCGGGACGACCGGCGAGAACGATCCGACCGGCGTCTCCTGGGACTCCGCGGCGGTCGGGATCGGGTAGCTCTCGGTCGAGCCTGGGAACGGCTGGGCGCTCCCGCCGGGGGCCGCGGGGGCCTTCGCGGAGGCGACGGGGCGCACCTTCGGTCCGCGCGCCTCGGCGGCGCGAACCGGCGTCGGGGTGGACGCGGGCTCGGCGGACTCGCTCGGCTCGGACGACGAGGTGGCCAAACGAGCGCAGGCGACGGTCGACAGGGCGAGGGCGAGGGCGAGCGAACGATGCGTCGAAATCATGTGTCCTCCTCAGGGGTTGTGCCCCACCCCGCCGGATGGTCAGGATCCTGACAATCTCCCGGAGGGGGGTTCCCGGGCCGGGGGTGCCGGGCCGGGGTGCGGGCTCGGGGGGTTGGACGGCGCCGTCGCCGAGGCGGGCGGAGTGTCGACGGTCGTCCACGCCGCCGGCGCGCGGGCGCGATCCACCGCTGAGGGCGACGCCCCGCAGCTCGGTCATACGAACACGCGAGTATTCATCGCGGGCGCGCTGGCGCTCTTCTTGCGATGGCGGTCGGGATGCGACTCACGCGGCTCGGGCCCCTCGTCCTCTCCCTCACGGTCGCGGCGTGCGCCGCCGAAGCCGAGACCGACGACTCGAGCGTCAGCGAGGCGGCGGTCGGCGAGGCCGACGAGGCGTCGATCGACGCCGCCAGCCTCGAGCTGCCGGTGGGCCCCGCGTTCGGTCGCCTCGCGGAGGCGAGCGCGCGCCTCTTGGGCGACGCGCTCGACCGCGTCCCGGGAGAGACGCTCGACGCGAAGGCGGCCGGGCTCGCGCGCGCCTACGACGGCGTCGAAGGCGACGACGTCGCGGCGAAGGCCAAGACGATCGCGAAGGTGATCGCGATCCTGCGCGCCGCCTTCCCCGCCAGCGGCGAGGGCGCGCAGGTGGGCCCGTGGCTCGATCTCTTCGGGCGCCACTACCCGACGTTCTCCGCGCTCGCCGGCGACGACGGCCACCTCGGCCCCGGCGACGTCGAGCCCATCGTGTCGTCGCTCGTGCCGCAGGTCGACGGCTGGGTCGCGTCGAGCCTGCGCCAGACCGGCTGCACGCCGAGCCTCGGCGGCGAGCGCCGGTGCTTCCGGCCGATCGTGGCGAACGCCATCGCCCGCCGCATCGACGGCGGCCGCGCGCGCGCGTACTACGGCGCGCGCAACCAGGCCGTCGGCGAGGCGCGGGTGAAGGCGAGGGACGTCTTCGCGTGGCTCGGCGCGAAGGACCCGGGGGTTCGAGACGCGCCGCGCGCCGTCGACCTCGGCGCGCTGCTCGCGGTGGCGAGCGACGCGAGGAGCGCGGCGGGCCCGAGCGCGGGGGCGGGGATCGACCGCTCGCGGCCGCTGCCCGTCGTGTTCCCCGACGGCATCCCCATCCGCGCGCTCGCGCCGCTCGGCGAGCGCAAGGTGCCGGTCGACCTCCGCATCGGCGTCGCGACGATCGGCGGCCGCGAGGTGGTGATCCTCCGCGGCCGCTGACGCTGGGGGCGTGGCGGCCGCGCGCCGCCCCACGTATCCTGAGCGCGTGCGCACCCCCGCCGTCGTCCTCGCCCTCACCTTCGCGCTCTCCGCCGCCGACGTCTTCCCGGGCGCGTGCTGCCAGTCGCGCACCGTCGAGACCAAGGCCGCCTGGGAGGAGTGCGGCGCGCACGGGCCGCGGTGGATCCTCAACTGCGAGGAGGGACTCACCTGCTTCGACGTGAAGGACGCGCGCACGCCGCACCCGCGCGTCTGCTCCAAGCGCTGCCAGAGCGACGCCGACTGCGCCGGCCTGGGTGCGGGGTTCTCGTGCAGCGGCGCCGGCATCCTCGGCTACCGCGAGGACGATCGGGCGCCGATCTGCGCGCGCGGCGCGCGCTGACCGTCACTTCTTGCAGGCCGGCATCGCGTACTTCTTCACCAGCTTCGGCGACGGGGCGAGGTCGACGATGGCGACCGTCCCCGCCTGCGGGGCGCCGGCCACGATCGCGATCTGGCCGGTGGACCGCGGGATCACCGCGACCCCGTTCTGCACGTCGGAGGCGAGCGGCAGGGCGACGGAGGGCTTCTTGGCTCCCGTGTCGACGTCGACGAGGCCGATCTCGGAGCCCGTCCCGCTCACGAAGCCCCACACCGGAGGCGCGACGGGGTGCGCGGGGCGGTCGACGCCGTAGACGTTGCCGCTCGCCGACGTGCTCTTCTGCGTCTCGGGATCCCAGAGGAGCGCGGTGCAGCCGGGCCCGGCCTCGACGCACGACACGATCATGATGCGCTTGCCGAGCCACGCGACGGGGCCCACGAGCGTGCCGCGGCCCTCGATGCCCGCGCGCTTGTCGCGGGCCTTGGTGGCGAGATCGTAGATGTCCACGGTGTGGTTCTGGGACGAGCCGCCGAGGTCGCGCACGACGACGAGCTTCTTGCCGTCGGGGCTCACGTCGGCGGGGATCGCGGCGCCGCGGCGGTAGGCGCCGAGATCGACGGTGACGCACTCGCCGCCGCCGGCGCTCGGGCACACCCGGACCGCGCGGTCGAGGGCCTCGATGACGTGCGCGCCCTTGGTGCTCGTCTTCGCGTCGACCTTCGGGGGGTTCACCTTGGGCAGCTTCTTGTAGGTGCCGGTCGCGAGCTCGAGCGCGTAGCAGCCGTTCTGCGCGCGCTCTTCGCTCCCGAGGCAGAAGGAGATCGCGGCCTCGCTGGAGCCCGTCGCCACCACCCCCGTCATCTCGCCCACCTTGGGCGCGCACGCGACCTCGCCCGAGAGGTCGACCGTCGTCGCGACGCCGTCGGGCGGCGACGAGCGCGGAGGAGCCGACGCCGAGCCCGACGGCGCCGGCGCCGCGGCCGACGCCGACGCCGACGCCGCCGCCGCCGACGACGACGCGGCGGCGCTCGACGACGCAGGCGGCGCCGTGGACGAGGCCTTCGGCGCGGCGACGTCCGGCTTCTTGTCGCAGTCCACGAGCGCGAGCGACGACAGAGCAGCGACCGAGAGCAAGAGAGGACGAACCATCGTGGCGCAGGGTAAATCGGCCCGCGCGAA
>JAEUKG010000790.1 GCA_016794325.1 Myxococcales bacterium
GTGAGGCGATGCGCCTCACCACGTGCAAGGCGGGCGGCTACCTCGCCGTCGTGAGCGGAGCGCCTCCCAAGGGCGCGACGACGATGACCTTCGCGGTGCTCAACCCGGTGAGGGAGGACGAGGCCGGCGACCTCGCCTCGATGTGCAAGGAGCCCGCGGAGATCCCCGCCGACTTCGACCCGTCGCAGAAGCTCGCCGTCGCGGCGCAGCTCTTCGAGGAGCGCCTCACGTCGGCGAAGTGGCGCGGCTGGTTGCTCGGCATGAGCGAGGAGCTCCGCTCCGCGGACGACGCGGCTCGCGTGACGATCAAGAAGAAGCACGGCGCCGTCCTCGCCGACGCGGCGAAGGGGAGCTGCTGGTTCGCGACGCAGCTCACGCGCTGACGAGGACGCTGGCCCGGGCGATCGCTCACGCGCCCGAGGCGAGGTCGCCGACGACGTCGCGGTATTCGCGGAGGATCCGGTCGACGATCTCCGCGACCGGAGCGACGTCGTGGACCATGTCGGAGCTCTGGCCAGCGCTGTAGAGCGCGCGCTCGCCGCGCCGCACCGCGTCCATGCGGCGCGAGGCGATGAGGAGCATCAGCTTGCGGGTGGTCGACTTGGTGCGCGGGTGGCGGAGCAGCGCGCGCACGGGGGCGGGCATCGCGCGCATCTGGCGCTCGAGATCCGGCGTCTTGAGGTAGCTGCCCATCACCCCCGAGAGGCGCTCGGTCAAGACGACGTCGTCGGTGGTCGCCGAAACGATGGCGTCCTTCCAGCCCTGGGGAGCGGCGCACTCGGCGGACGCGATGAAGCGAGTGCCCATCTGCACCCCGGCGGCGCCGAGGGCGAGCGCGGCCGCGAGCCCGCGGCCGTCGACGACGCCGCCCGCGCACACGACGGGGAGCCCGACGCGATCGACGAGGCTCGGGACGAGCGCGAACGCGGAGACGTGGCCCGCGTGGCCGCCGGCCCCGGCGACGACCGCGTTCAGCGCGTCGGCGCCCGCGTCCTTCACCCGCAGGCCGTGCTCGAGCGTGGACACGTCGCAGACGACCTTCGCGCCCGCGGCGTGGGCGCGGCGGATGACGTCCGACGGATCGCCGAGCGACGTGACGAAGATCGGCGTCTCGGCCTCGAGCGCCGCCTCGAGCTGCCTCGAGAGGAGCACGTTGGCGCGGTTGACGATGAGGTTCACCGCGAACGGTCCGCGCGTGCGGGCGCGGATCTCCCGGAGGGCGGCGCGGAAGGCGGCGACGTCGCGGAAGTTGTGCGGGGGCAGGCCCGCGAAGATGCCCGCCTCGGCCGCGGCGACGACGAGGCTCACCTCGCTCACCGCCGTCATCGGCCCGACGAGGATCGGCGCGCGGACGCCGAACATGCGCGTGAGGGGAGTCTCGAGCTTCGACGGGCCGCGCGACGACATCTCGGGTCGCTACGGTCCCATCACCGACAGGGGAGATCAAGCGCTTCGGAGCGCACGTTCGGGTGGGAGCGAACGGTGGACGAGAGACCAGACGGCTTCGCCTTCAGGGCGCCCGGGGCGCGCTCGGCGCGTCGGCGTCGCCGATCCGCTCGAGGAGGGTCGTCAGCCGATCGAGGACCACGCCCGCCATGGCCATGTCGGCTCCGGGGGTCGACTCCAGCAGGCGCTCGACGGCGTCCTCCACCGTGCCCGTCGTCGGTCGGTCGAGCTTGCGCCCCTCTGGCGTGAGCCCGACCGCGACCCGACGTCTGTCGCGGGGATCGTGGCGACGCTCGATGAGCCCGCGCTCCTCCATTCGCCGAAGAGATGCGGAGATGGTGCCGGGGTCGAGGTGGAGGACCCTCGCGAGTTGGCCGGCCGTGATGCCCGGGTACCTGCCGACGCATCGAAGAACGAGGCGCTGCTGAGCCGTCACCCCGAGTGTGCGATCCATGTGGCTCGATACGCGCTCGAGCGCGTGATTCAAGGCCGAGACCTTGCGGATGAACTCGAGCGCTGGTCCGAGCGGGTAACTCGCCGTGTCCTTGTCTGCATCGGTCATGCTTCGGCCCCAGCTTCGCGCAGCTTCGCCAACGTGGCCAGCAGCGCGTCGATCTCGGACTGCCTGCGCAGGAAGTAGCTCGCGGCGGAGGTGGTCGAGGCGCCTACGCGGATCGTCAGCAAGCGGCCCGGCTGGTCGAGCGCGAAGACGTCTTCGTCGGTCACGTCGTCTCCCACGTAGAGCGCGGTGTCGGCCGCCTCCTTCTCCCGAAGTCGGAGGAGCGCGTCGCCCTTGTTCGGCGCGCGCCCGGGGACGACGTTGACGACCATCTTGCCGGCCACGGTCCGCACCGCCACCGGGAGCGCGCGGACCGCGTCATGGATCGCGTCGCGCGCCGCGCGCTTGCTCCGCGCGCGCCGGAAGTGAATCGCGAGGGAGTACCGTTTGTCCTCGATCTCCACCCCGGAGACCCCGCCGAGCGCCGCCTCGAGCCTCGGGCGCGCCGCCCCGATCACGGCCTCGAACGCCTCGATGCCGACGCTGGGCTCGAGGCCGTGGTTGCCGACCACGTACTTCACGGGCGCGACTCCGAGGCGCCTCGCGACGTCGTGCTTCCCGCGGCCGGAGATCACGGCGCAAGGGTAGAGCGCGCAAACTCTGCCGAAGAGACGGAGCGTGCGCGCTCGCATGCCAGCGTCGTCGCGGTAGGCGACGATCGGTGCCAGCGTCCCGTCGAAGTCGAAGCCGAGGAGGACGCGCGCCCAGGCGAGCTGTCGAAGCACCTCGACGTTTCGACTCGCGAGGATGTCCTTCACGCTCTCCCTCCACTCCGGCTCGGGCCCGTGAGGCGGCCCGACATCCGGTCCCGTCGTCGCGTCTCTGCGGCGTCCACCAGCATGCGCCCGGCCCACCGGTACACGTTGAACTCGGACACGAGCCGCCGCATCGCGCGCATTCGCTCCCGCTGCTCCTCCTCCGACATGCGCAGCGCGGCGGCCAAGGCGTCGCCCGCCTGGCGAATGTCGTAGGGGTTGACCACCAGCGCCTCGGGGAGGTCGCGGGCCGCACCCGTGAACTGACTGAGGACGAGGACGCCCTGCTCGTCGTCTCTGGCGGCGACGAACTCCTTGGCGACGAGGTTCATCCCGTCGTGCAGGCTGCTCACGTAGCAGAGGTGGGCGGCGCGTAGGTACCGGTAGACGTCCGGTGGCTCATGGTGGGCGCGCAAGAGGGCGATGGGCCTGTGTCCGTCGGTCGCGGCCCACTTCTCGTTGATCTGCGCGGCGACCTCTTCGATGTGGTCGTTGAGCTCCTGGTAGCGACCGATCTTCGTGCGGCTCGGCGCGGCGAGCTGCGCGAAGGTGAAGCGTCCACGAAACTCGCGATGCCGTGTCAGGAGCTCGTCGACGGCGAGGAGGCGCTCCTCGATTCCCTTGGTGTAGTCGAGCCGGTCGACTCCGACGCCGAGGAGGGCGTCGGGGCCGAGGCCGAGGTCACGTCGCACGGACGCGCGGCACTCCTCGACGGACGCGATGTCGTCCAGCCAATGGACGGGCCACTCGATCGAGATCGGATAGGGCCGGACCAGCGTCCTGCGGGCGCCTTGTACCACCGCGTTCGCCTCGCGATCGATCCGGCTCTCCATGAACGCGTCCACCGAGTCGATGAAGTTATTGCAGTGTTGCTGAGTGTGGAAGCCGACGATGCTCGAGCCGAGGAGCCCCGCGATGATCTCGTCGTGCCAAGGACAGATGCCGATGCGCTCGGCGTTCGGCCAGGGGATGTGCCAGAAGGAGAGGATCGTCGCGCGGGGCAGCCTCTCGCGGATCATCTTCGGCGCGAGCGCGAAGTGGTAGTCCTGAACGAGGATGATGGGGTCGTCCGCGTCGACCTCCTCGCACACGGCCTCTGCGAACTTCCGGTTGACCCTCACGTAGTGCTCCCAGTCCTCGACCCGGAAGATCGGGCGTGCGTGCGCGACGTGGCAAAGCGGCCAGAGCCCTTCGTTCGCGAAGCCGTAGTAGTACCCGTTCTCCTCCTCCTCGGTCATCCACACCCTCCGGAGGACGTACGACTCCTCGCCGGGAGGGACCGCGACGTGATCCCGTGAGTCGACGGTCTCCTGGTCGGCGCTGCCGGCGCCGTGTGCCACCCACACCCCGGAGCAGGCGCGCATGACCGGCTCGAGCGCCGTGACGAGGCCGCTCGCGGGGTGGAGCACGGTCACGCCCGTCGACGTCTTCTCGTGGATGTACGGCTCCCGGTTCGCGAGGATCACCAGCCTCTCTCCGCTGAGGTGTTGCGTCAGCGTCGAACGGAGGCGCTCCGGGCTCCACAACCCAGTGCGCGCGTCCTGCTCGCGCTCGGCGGCGAGCCGCTCCGCGAGGGAGCGCACGTCACGCAGGAGCGGCTGGAACTCGACGTTCCCTCCCCCGGCGAGCGCCTGCCGCAACTCGAGCGTCCAGCCTCGCCACGCGAGGCGCGCGGCGATCAGGGTGATCAGCGCCGCGCTCAGGGCGAGGACGAAGAACGCGACGAGCAGCACGTTGCGCGTCGTCACCTCGCGGCGGCTCAAGAAGCTGAGGTCGTGCACGAGCACCACCGTGCCGCGGGGCGTCGCCGGGTCGCCGACGGGGACGGCGGTGACGTGGACCCGGCC
>JAEUKG010000799.1 GCA_016794325.1 Myxococcales bacterium
CACGCGGCTCGGGACGCCGAGCTTGCCCGCGGCCTCCGACTCGTAGGCCGCGCCGCCGAACGTCACCTTGGTCGTCTCGTCGACGTTCACCCACACCTCGGCCGACGTCGACGCGCTCTTGTCGGCGCGACCGCCGACGTACCGCCCGAGCTTCTGCCCGGCGACGACGACGTCACCCTCACGCCTCCCCGTGTAGCGCGCGAGCGTGCCGTCGGGGAGCTTTCGCCAGTAGGCGTTGATGGTCGCGGCGTTGAAGTGCGGCATCGGGGCTTTGGCCTCGTGCGACGCGCCCGTGGAGGCGTTGTCGGGCGACGAGCACGCGACGCCCGCTACGAGGATCGCGAGGACCTCGCGCCGGGCGAGGAGCTCGGCGTCGTGTTGGGCCAGCGGGGCGGGCGGAGCGGAGGGGTGAGCCATGGTGGGACCACCATCGCAAGCCCGATACCAGCTACAACCCGGCGAAACTCATGACATTCTCGCGACGGCTCGGCGCAAGACGCGCGCGCCCGCGACAAACATTCAGGGAGGGCAGAAGGCCCCGAAGTAGGCGTACGCGTCCTTGTCGATCGCGCCGACGATCGCCTTGTCCGGCGCCGCCACGCACGCGGTGTCGCGCGCCGCCGCCACGAGCCTGCACGCGCCCGCGCGCGCCGCCTTGTCGCACGCGGAGCTCGTCGGCTTGCACGTGCACGCCTCGAACACGCAGGCCTCGAGCGCGTGCACGGCCTTCGCGCACGGGAGGCTCGCCCCGCCGAGCTCCGCCGCGCCGCCGAGGTTGTAGAACTGGCGCTTGGTGCCCACGAGCACCACCGGCCCCCACGCGGCGTCGGTGTTCATGGTGACCAGACACTCGACGCAGTCGAGGTTCTGGATGTCGTCGAGCCACGCGTTGCACGACGAGAAGCCCTTCACGCAGGCGTCCACCGAACCCTCGAGCATCGCCTGCGACACGCACATGCCGGTCTTGGCGCGCGCGCTCCGGTAGGGGATGAAGGCGGCGGGGTTCACCTGCGCGGGCGGGCACACCGCCGCGTCGGGCCCTGCGTCCACCGGCGGCTCGCCAGCGTCGACGGGCGGCGGGACGGGGGCGAGCGAGGCCGGCTCCGTCGGCGGCACGAGCTCGGTCTTGGTCTCGGTCGACGAGCAGGCGACGGCGAGAGCGACCGCGCCGAGCGCGGCGGCGAGCAGCGGGGCGCGCCTCATCGCGCCCTCCGGCGGGCGCAGGCGGACGCGAGCGCGAAGCCGACGATCACGAGCGCGCCCAGGCCCGTCGCCGGCGACCGAGGAGACGCGGCGCACCCCGACTCGGTCGTCGTCGTCTTCGTCGTGCCTTTGCGGCACACGAACGTGTCCTCGACGGCGACGCAGAGCTCACCCGCCCCGCACGAGGGAGCCTTCGGGTCGCACGCCTTGGCGCAGACGCCGCCGGCAGCCCCGACGATGCATGCACCTTCCACGCATTCGAAGGTCGTCGCGCACGCCTCGCCGGGGTTCTTGCTGGGCGCAGTCACGCCGCCGCTGCTGCTGGAGGAGCCGCCGCCGTCCGACGAAGCGCCGGTGTCGGCCCCCGCGTCTTTGGGCTGCGGGGGCACGGGCTTGGTCCACGCGGGAGGGGGGTAGCCCTTGTCGGCGGCGGCGAAGCTCGCCGCCTCGACGATGAGGTCGCGCCAGGTGTCGGTGCGCGTCGAGATGCCGATGTGGGCGTCGCCCGAGCGGACCGACACGCCGAAGACCACCGGCTTCCCGGAGTCGAAGCTCGATTGCTCGAAATCGCCCGAGCCCGAGTCACCGGGGCAGAACCCCGCGCCGACGACCATCTCTTCGGGGGCCTGACTTGCGGGGCACGCGAGCACCGGGTCGCCGGGCAGGCAGCGGATGCGGACGTTCTGGCGAATGCGGCGCCGACCGCCGCCGTTCGCGCAGCCGTTGGTGAGGCCGTAGCCGATGACGGTGAAGTCGGTGGCGTAGCGCGAGTGGTCGGTGAGCGGGTACTGCACCGCCGGCTCCACCGGCGTCGCCTCCGACGCGGGGATCATGTCGGCGAGCACCACGAGCGCGATGTCGTTGCCGCACGCCGCGTCCTTGGTGGGGATGAAGACCTTCTTCGACGGGTGCCAACCCACCGCGTTCTGCTTGGCGTTCTCGCTCGTACCGATCCAGATGCCGTTCTCCGGCCCGAGGGCAGGGCCGAACTTCGACGTCGCGCAGTCGACCGCGCCGGGCGTCTGGTAGAGGCAGTGGCGCGCGGTGAGCACGAGGTTCGGCGCGATCAGCGTGCCCGAGCACGCGTTGCAGTTGTCCTTGGTGGTCGGGGGCACGCACACACTAACCGCAAAGGGATAGAGGCTCGTGTCGGCGCCCCCCGAGACCGCCGCCGACGACTCGGCGGTCCTCTCCGCCGCGTCCTGGCTCGACGCGCACGACGCCGCCGCGAGCATGGCGAGCGCGCCGAACACGACGCGAGCTGTCACGAGCTTGGGCATCTCCTCACCGTGCCCGAGGTGCGGACGTGAGGCAACTCATGGCTTCACGAGCCGGACGACGACCCGGCCTGGCCCCCCCGGCGAGGCGCTCGCGGGGTCGATCACGACGCCGCCCCCCGCGGCGACGCCCGCGACGTAGTCGGGGTGGGCGGTCTCTGGGGGGTTGGCGCCCGAGCCCACGACGCGCTTCGCGCTCGCGGCCGTCGAGATGACCATCGAGCTACCACCGCCGCCGCCGCCGGCGCCGTTGTCACACGCTCCGCCGCCCCCGCCGAACGCGCCGCCGCCACCTCCGCCGCAACCAACCCCGCCGAGGCTGCCTCCAGCCCCGCCGCCGCCGACCGCGCGGGTGTTGTAGCTCTTGGCGTTGTACGCGTCGCCCCCCTTCTGCGCGACCCCCGCTGCGCCGGCCTTGAAGGTCGCGCCGTTGCAGACGCCGCCGGCGCCACCCGCGGTCTCGGTTCCGCCGCCGCCACCTCCGCAGCCGCTCCCACCGAGGCCACCCTTGAGCCCGCCTCCAGCGCCGCCCGCCCCGACGTTGACGCCGGGCCCGCCGCTCTCGGCGCCGCTTCCGCCACCACCACCACCCGCGATGAGCAGGTAGTCCGAGCCGAGGCGCACGCCGGAGTAGCCGCCGCCGCCGCCGCCCCCCGAGCTCGCGGCGCCCACCGGCCCCGCGCCGCCGACCTCCACCACGAGCCGCGCGCCGGGGGTCACTGGGAGGCGACCACCCGCGAAGCCTCCCGCACCTCCGGGGTATGCGATGCGGTTGCCGAACCCGACGGCGCTCGCTCCACCACCGCCCCCCCACGCGGCGACGTCCACCGCGGTGGCGAACGCCGGCACCACGATCTCACCTTGCGCGTCGGGTGTGAGGACGCTCCCGGCGCGAAGCCCCAACGCGGTCGTCGCCGTCTTCCCGCCCTGCGCGACGCCACGCACCACGAACTCGTGGTCACCCTTGGCCGTCGCCCCCGCCATCAAGCCCACCGTGAACGTCGTCGTCGCCCCGGGCCCCTCGACGTCCGGAGGAGTCGACGCCGACGCGCCCACGACGCCGCCCGTGATCTGGAAGGTGATGCGCTCGTCGAACCCCGCCGCCCGCCGCACGGTGACGGTGACCGGGGTCGGCGTGTCGCCGGGGTCCGCGGTCACGTGAGGTGGGGTGAGCGCGATGACGAACCCCTCGGCCGGCGGCGCCACGGAGTCTCCACCGCCGGCGTCTTGGGTCACGCCCGCGTCTTGCGCGACCTCACCGCCGGTGAGACCGCCGACGCACGACGCCACCGAGAACGAGGCGAGGCCGACGGCGACGCTCGAGAAGAAGAGACGCGTGAGCCACGTCATCCTCCCAGCGTACCACCGCCGCCGGTTTGGTCAGAAGTCCGCGAGCTTGGGCGCTCTCGGATAGGGGATGGCGTCGCGGATGTTGCCGAGGCCCGTCACGTACACGAGCAAGCGCTCGAAACCCAAGCCGAATCCGGCGTGGGGGACGGTGCCGTACCGCCGGAGGTCCAGGTACCAGCTGTACGCATCTTTGCTCAGGTTGTGCGCTTCCATCCGGCGCTCGAGGACGTCGAGGCGCTCTTCGCGCTGCGAGCCGCCGATGATCTCGCCAATACCGGGGGCGAGCACGTCCATCGCCGCGACCGTCTTCCCGTCCTCGTTCAGGCGCATGTAGAACGCCTTGATCTTCTCGGGATAGTTCATGACGACCACCGGCCGCCCGATCTTCTCCTCGGTGAGGTAGCGCTCGTGCTCGGTCTGCAGGTCCGCCCCCCACTCGGGGGTGAACTCGAACTTCTTCCCGCTCGCCTGGAGCAGCTTGATCGCCTCGCCGTAGTCGATGCGCTCGAACTTCTGGTCGATGACCTTCTCGAGCCGGCTCACCGCCGTCTTCTCGATGCGGTCGGCGAAGAACTTCATGTCGTCGGGGCGCTCGGCCAGGACCGCCTTGAAGACGTACTTGAGGAAGTCCTCGGCGAGGTCGGCGTCGGCCGCGAGATCCGCGAACGCGATCTCGGGCTCGATCATCCAGAACTCGGCGAGGTGCCGGGTGGTGTTCGAGTTCTCGGCGCGGAAGGTGGGGCCGAACGTGTAGACCTTCGACAGGGCGAGGCAATACGCCTCGACCGCGAGCTGGCCCGACACGGTGAGGAACGCCTCCTTGCCGAAGAAGTCCTGGCTGTAGTCGACGCCGCCCTCGGGCTTCTTCGGCGGGTTCACCATGTCGAGGGTGCTCACCCGGAAGAGGTGGCCCGCGCCCTCGCAGTCGCTCGCGGTGATGACGGGCGTGTTCACCCACACGAAGCCCTGCTCGTGGAAATAGCGGTGGATCGCCTGGGCCATCGTGTGGCGCACCCGCGCCACCGCGCCGAACGTGTTCGTCCGCGGCCGCAGGTGGGCGACCTCGCGCAGGAACTCCATCGAGTGGGCCTTCGGCTGGATCGGGTACTTCTCGGGGTCGGTGACCTGGCCGACGACCTCGATCGCGTGGGCCGCGATCTCGACCTTCTGCCCCTGCCCCTGCGACGCCACGACCTCGCCGGTGGCGATCACCGCGCAGCCGCTCGTGAGCTTCTGCACCTCCGAGGCGTAGTTGGGGAGCGTGCTCTGCGCGACGACCTGGATCGGGTCGAAGCACGAGCCGTCGGTGACGTGGACGAACGAGAGGCCGGCCTTCGAGTCGCGGCGGGTGCGCACCCAGCCTCGGACGCGCACCGTCTCGCCGACGGCGATCGCGCCGGACAGGGCCTTCTTGACGCTGATGGTCTCCATGGGAGACGCGATACTACTTTGATACGCTCGGATCCGTGAACGCCAACGTGAAGCTCTCGTTCGTGGCGGGTCCGGCGAGCGTCGCTGCCCTCGCCCTGCTCGGCATCGTCTCTGGCGCCGCGGGGTGCGGCGGCGGATCCGCGTCGAACGGCAAGTGGCCGCCGCTCCCGCCCGGGTGTCCGGTGCAGGTGCTCCGCGAGGCGCCGACCGGGCCGACCGAGAACATCGGCCCGGTCTCGGCGTCGTGCTCGCCCGACATCGCCCAGCCGGCGTGCGAGCGCACCCTCGCCGATCAGACGTGCAAGCTCGGCGGCGACGTGGTGTGGGGGGTGACGCGGATCGACGAGGCGGGGAAATACCGCCTCTTCGGCCGCGCGGCCCACACCACCGCCGCCAAGTAGCTCACTCCACCGTCACCCGCGCCCGGGCCGACTCGCTCTTGTTGCCCGCCTCGTCGGTGGCGACGACGCGGATCGCGAGCGGGCCCTTGGGGAGCGTCGCGGTGTCGATGGTGATCGCGGCCTCGGGGCCGTCGAAGGTCCCGACGAGCGAGCCCCCGACGAACACGTCGAGCGAGACCGGGCGCGGGCCGTCGTCGACGCCGCGCGCGTGGACCACGAACGGCCCGCTGACGGAGGCGCCGTCGGCCGGCGCGACGACGGCGGCGACGGGCGCCTTGCCGTCGACGCGCACCGAGAACCTCCGCGTGCGGACGTTCCCCGCCGCGTCGCGAGCGACCACGACCGCGTCTCCCTGTCCGTCGGGGAGGCTGGCCGCGGGGACCGCGATCCGGGTGACGTCCCACTGCGAGCCAACTCCCTTGGGATAGGCGTGAGGGAGCTCGTGCACGAAGCGCTTGCCGGCGTAGGTGACCTCCACCGAGCCGAGCACCCACGCGTCGCCGACCCAGAACGACAGCTCGCCGTCGACGCCGTCGCCGTGGGGGCTCGCCACGAGCCGGTCCTCGTCGATCTCGGGCGGGGTGAGGTCGACGAGGAAGCCGGTCGCGCTCCGATCGACGCAGGCGAGGCGCGTGTCGCACGCGCGGATCACGAGGGTGCCGTAGCCCTCGCCCAGCTCTTCGGCGCGGAAGTCGACCGACGCGAGCGGGCCCGAGACGGGGCGGGTGGCGACGCCGCGGAACGACGCGGTTACCGACGAGAGCGCGCGGTCGTCGGTCGCCCGGACCGAGATGCTGCTGCCCGGCCCCCGCGGCGGCCACTCGGGGATGACGATGTCGGCCACGTGCGGGGGCGTGGTGTCC
>JAEUKG010000801.1 GCA_016794325.1 Myxococcales bacterium
CTCGCGCGGAGCTCCCCGCGATCGCCTCGGTCGCCGCCGCCGCCGGGGACGCCAGCATCGACGACGACGCCGTGCTCAAGCGCGCGGCCGCGCGCCGGGGCGTCGCGCCGCTCGAGCCCGAGGACGTCCGGGTGTGGCGCCCCAACGAGATCGAGCCGCCGTCCACCCTCCAGGACCGCGAGAAGGTCCTCGAGGAGATGTTCCAGATCGCGCTGTCCGACGGGCAGCTCGACGAGAGCGAGCTCCGCGTCATCCGGGAATACGCCCGGGCGTGGGGCGTCGACCCCGAGAGGCTGAGCGAGTGGACCGACCTCTACTCCTTCGGTGACCAGAGCGGCATCGAGCGCTGGTTTCGACGTATCGGACTGTTCCTCTTTCCCGCAGGATGACCCAACCCATGCAGCCTCCCCACGGGCAAAGCCCGCCGAATCCCCTCGCCGGACCGCCCGCCACCGCGCCCCACCCCGGGGCCGCGCCGCCGCACGGAGCGCCGCCTCCGCACGTCGCCCTGCAGCCGACCGTCGCCGCGCCGATGCCCGCGCCCCACCCCGGCAACTCGCACCAGCAAGGCCAGCGCGAGCGCATCGCCCACGTGGGGGCTCAGTTTCGCACCGTGCTCCAGAACGTCGAGCGCGTGATCCTCGGCAAGAGCGACGTCATCGCGCGCGTGCTCGCGGCGATGTGCGCCGGCGGTCACGTCCTCTTGCTGGACGTCCCCGGCGTCGGCAAGACGATGCTCGCGCGCTCGATCGCGGCGTCGATCCACTGCTCGTTCAAGCGCATCCAGTTCACCCCGGACCTCTTGCCGCTCGACATCACCGGCAACAACGTCTTCAACCTGCGCAAGAAGGCGTTCGAGTTCGTTCCCGGCCCCGTCTTCGCGAACCTCGTCCTCGCCGACGAGATCAACCGCGCCACCCCCAAGACCCAGGCCGCGCTCCTCGAGGTCATGGCCGAGGGGCAGGTCACGGTCGACGGCACCACCCACGTCCTGCCGCAGCCCTTCCTCGTCATCGCCACGATGAACCCGCTCGAGCACGACGGCACGTTCCCGCTGCCCGCCGCCCAGCTCGATCGCTTCACGATCCGCATCTCGATGGGATTCCCGCCGCCCGACGCCGAGATGCGCATGCTCGACGTGCACATGGGCAAAGACGTCGCGATCGGCGCCCTCGCGCCCGTGCTCGGCGCCGAGGAGTTCTTGGGGTGGCAGCGCCTCCTGCCCTCCATCTACGTGGCCGAGAGCGTGAAGCGCTACGCGGTCAGCGTCGTCACGGCGATGCGCAGCGACTCCTCGTGCCTCACCCCGCCGAGCCCCCGCGCCACCCTGATGTGGCTGCGCATGGCGATGGCGGTGGCGCTCCTCGAGGGGCGCGACCACGCGCTCCCCACCGATCTCCAGCGGTGCGCGGTCGACGTCCTCGCCCACCGCGTGGTCGTGTCGGGCCAGAGGAGCGGCGGCGCCTACGTCGACCACGTCGTGAGACAGGTGCCCGTCGAGCGATGAACACCGTCCGGCCGCGCCGCCACAAGCCGACGTCGAACACGCCCAAGGAGGCCGTGCTCCTCGCGTGGTTCTTCCTGGCGCCGTTCGGCGTGCATCGGATGATCCTCGGCAGCTACGCGGTCGGGCTCCTCTACGCCCTGCTCACCGTCCTCACCTGCGGCGTCGGCGGCTTCATCGGCTACGCCGACGGCTTCGTCCTCTTGCTCGGGACGCCGCGCGATCAGCACGGCCTTCCGGTGGTGTGGTCGTGGCGCAAGGGCAAGCTCACCGTCGACCCGCTCGAGGAGGGGACGTTCGAGCCGACGGAGGCGGTGGCGCGCATCCTCCTCCACGTCGGGCTCATCTTCCTCCTCCCGTACGTGGTCGTGAGCGGCACCATCTCGCTCTTCGAGACGAGCGAGGTGAAGGCGACGGCGGGCACGTTCGCGGCGCTCTCCGCGATCGTCCTCGTCCCGCTGATGCTCGTCCAGCTCGCGGCGACGGTGAAGAAGGCGCGAGCCCAGATCGCCCTCCTGCGCAAGGCGAACGCGCTCACCCGCCGAACCCGGCTCGACGCCATCGCCCGCTCCGCCTCCATCCTCACCCCGCGCGGCGGCCTCATCCTCCTCACCGGGCTCGCGTTCCTCGTCTTGTCGCTCGCCTACCAGTGGGCGAGCCTCGGGGTCATCGCCATCTTCGCGCTCGCGTCGTTCTACCTCGTGGTCGCCGCGCAGTCGCTCCTCAGCGCGTTCGTCGTCAAGCGCTTCTCGAGCGATCTCCTCGAGCGGGGCGCGGTCGTCCACCGGAAGTTCGAGCCCGGGGTCGCCCGCGCCGGCGACCTCGTGCGCGACGTTCTCGACGTGAAGGGCGTGCCGGTGCCGCCGGGCTTCTTCCTCACGATGTCGGGCACGCTGCCGCCGCGCCTGGCGACCGAGGTGCGGCACGTCGTGCCGCCCAAGTCGCGCAACGATCGCCTGTCGCTCTCGGTGCTCCTCAAGCGGACCCCGCGCGGGACCTACGACGCGCCGCCGCTCCGCATCGCGTTCAGCGATCTGCTCGGGCTCACGAGCGCCCCGGTGGCGTCGCTGTCGACCGCGCGGGTGCGCGTGCTGCCGGCGGTGCGCCCGGCGGAGGTCATCGCGCCGCCGCCCACGAACACCGAGGAGCCCGACATCCTGTCGCGCCCGCACCGCTTCCCGACCGAAGACCTCTTCCGCTTCCGCGAATACGTGGCAGGCGACGACACGCGCCGCATCCACTGGGAGATGTCGCTCCGCGCGGGGCGCATGATCGTGAAGACCCCCGACAGCCGGGAGAGCTCGGCCAAGCGCGTCGTGGTCGCGCTCGACACGTGGGTGCCCCCCGACTGGCTCGATCACACCGCGGTGATCGACGACGCCCTCGACTCGATCGTGGAGGCCTGGCTCGCCATCGGGCAGCGGCTCGTGCAGCAGGGCGAGAAGGTGACGCTGCTCCTCGTGGCCCGCGCGGGCGACGGCACGTTGAAGCCCGAGATCGTCTCCGCGAGCACCGGCAACCACGCCCACGGGCTGGACGCGGGCGCGCGGGCGGAGTGGCAGTCCACGTTCCGCATCGAGGACGTGCTCGACTTCGGCATCCGCGAGGAGCGGCAGGACCAGCGCGGCGCCGCCGAGGACGTCGCGTTCGACAACGCGATCGTCGTCACGATGCGCCTCGCCCCGCCGTCGATGCCCCGGGTCGCCCGGGAGACGACCTGGGTCTACTACGATCCGGACGACGCCCTCGGCCCCATGCCGCGGACGCCGTTCCAGACCTGGGTCGATTTCGACGATACCGGTCGAACCCCGACTTTCGGCGCGGTGGTCAAACGACTCCTCTTCATGCCCCACCCCATCGGTGCGGAGGAGAACGGCCTCGTCGCTCGCATGAAGCACCTCGAGCGGAGGCTCGAGGACCGCGCGCACCGCCTCGCGCTCCGCCGCCGCGCGGTGATGACCGGCCGCCAGGCGCTCGGCGCCCTGCTCGCGCTCCCGGACGCCGTCTACCGCCTCGAGATCGTCGACGGCCAACACCGGCTCGTCGGGCTGAAGGGGTCGATGCGCGCGGCGCGCACCGTCGACAAGAACCAAGGTCAGCGGATGTCGGCGCCGGTGGGCGCGTGGAGGTCCCCGTGAGCCTCCGGTCCACCTTGAAGCGCTCGTGGCCGGTGCTCGTGGCTCACGGCGTGTTCTCGATGTGGGGCATCGGCTGCCTCGGCGCGAGCCTCGTCTTGTCGAGCCGCGGCGGTGGGATGACGGGGGAGGAGCTGGGCGTCCTCATCGGCGTCCTCGTCGCCACCGTCGTCGGGCACCTCGTCGGGAGCGCGCTCGGTCTCGCCCACCTCCGCCTCGCGCCCGTCATCGTCGTCTTCACGGGGATGTTCATCGCCGCGACGCTCTCCGGGGTCGCGCTCGGGCCGATCGCGGCCTTCGTCATCATCGGCATCTTCGCCGCCGTCGGCGGCTACCTCGGGGTCGCGAGCCGGCTCGACGTCGTCGCGGCGTGGTACCCGCTCATGCTCTCCGTCGGCGGCGCCCTCGTATGGCTGAACCGCCACGACGCCGTGTCGACGTTCAACAGCGGCGAGAAGCACGCGATCTGGGACGGCTTCTCGCTCGTCTGCATGGCGGGCGCGGTCTTCTTCATGCTCGTGTTCTTGGCGACGCGGCACTCGCTGTCGCTCACCGTCTGGCAGGAGGTCGCGCGCCCGCGCAACGCCGGCGCCGACGGCGACGTCGCGGTGGCGAGGCCGGGCCGCGGGAGCCTCGTCGTGCTCTTCGTGTTCACGGCGCTCGTCCTCGGCGCGACCGCGCTCCTCTCGCCGTACCTCTTCCGCACGCGCCAGAGCGAAGACGGCAAAGGCGGGTCGAGCCAGGGCCAGAAGAGCGCGCAGGGGGACGACGGGCAAGGCCAAGGTCAGGGGAAGGGCAAGGGCAAGGGCAAGGGCAAGGGAAAGAAGAAGAAGAAGCGAGGGCGCTCGGGGCAAGGGCAAGGGCAGGGGCAGGGCCAAGGCCAGGGCCAGCGCGGCTCGAGCGGCTCGAGCGGCGACCCGAGCAGCTCCGGCGGCGGCGGCGGCGGGTCGTCCGACAGCGACGGCGACGCCGACGACGACAGCGACGACGACTCCCTCGATCCCGACACCGAAGGCGCGAGCCAAGCCACGAAGGAGGCGCTCGAGCTCGGGGTGAAGATCCTCGGGTGGCTCCTCGCGATCGCGCTCCTGTTGCTGCTCCTCTACCTCGCGCTCGTCCCCCCGATACGGCGGCAGCTCCTGTTGCGGCACCTCGAGAAGCCGCTCTGGCCCGTCTCCCCGACGGCGCGGGTGATGAACCTCTGGCGCCGCGCGATCGCGAGCCTCGCCGTCGAGGGCATCGAGCCCACCACCGGCGAAGCGCCCAGCGACTTCGCGCGCCGCGCCGAGGGCGAGATCCAGCGCGCCCTCGCCTGCGGTGCGCCCGGGCTCCGCGAGGCGGCGGCGATCGTCGAGAAGATCGACTACGCGGGCCGCGGCCTCGGCAAGGGCGAAGAGCAGACGATGCGCGAAGCCGTCACCGCGCTCTTGCGCGAGGTCACGGGTCGCATCAGCTTCAAGAAGCGCTTCCTCTCGGGCTGGGCCCGGGCGCCCGAAGTCGAGCCCTGATCGGGGTCGGTCGCCCGCGTCGAGGGCGCGGTGAGCCCCCGGTGAGACGGTGTGCGCCGGCCGGTGTCCTTCGGGTATGCGACGCCACACCGCCCTCCTCTCGCTCACCCTCGCCGCTCTCCCCCTCGTGCCCGGATGCGCCACCGAGGCGACGGCGCCCGACGACGCCGTGACCTTCGAAGGCCTCACCGAGGCCGATCTCGAGGGGCAAGCGAAGGCCGCCCTCGCGCGCGCCGACCGCGACGGCACCGACTACGAGCCCGGCGAGGGCGGCGCCGACCCGTCGACCGCGGACGTCGAGCCCGCCGCCGTCGACCCGTCGCCGATCCGCCCCGCGTCGATCTCCTCGGCCGAGATCGAGCGCGCGCTCGGCGCAGGCACCTGGGGCTACGTCTTCCGCGTCACGTCGAACGGGCGATCGAGCGAGCTCGTCGCCTCGGGGAACGCCACGCGATCGATGTATGGTGCATCGACCTTCAAGGTGCCCACCGGCTTCACCGCCTTCGCGCACGGCAACGTCGCCCCCGCGACCCTCACCTACATGCTCCGCACGAGCAACAACGCGCTCGCCAACTTCACGATGTGCAAGAACGGCGAGACCCTCGGCCGCTACCAGGCCCAGTGCGCGGCGCGCGAATACGCGCCGGCGACGATGCGCATGGGCGACGCGACGCGCGAGACCACGGCCTGGCTCCGCCGCGAGGGCGCCGATCTGTCGCCGTCGTTCGTCATGAAGGACGGCTCGGGCCTCTTGCCGCAAGACCGCACGACGCCCGCGGATCTCGTCGAGGTGCTCATGGTCGCGCGATCGCACGAGCGGTACCGGGACTTCCGCGAGATGCTCGCGCAGCCGGGCAAGCCGTCGACCCTCCGCGCGCGGTTCGCGGGCTTCGAGGGGCGCCTCTTCGCCAAGACGGGGACCTACCCCCGCACCGGCAATGGGGTGAAGGCGCTCGCCGGCTACGTGGAGCTCGGCGGCGGCCGGACGCTGGTCTTCGCCGTGCTCGGCAACGGCGTCGGCCCGGTGTCGCCCGCGATGGGACGCATCGAGAAGGCGGTGCGCCTCGTGGTCGCCTCCTCGAGCTGACGCGCGAGGGCCGGGCGCCGGCGCGCCGTCCCGCCGCGGGTAAACAAACGGCCCATGGCGGCTACCGGCGGGGCCTCGGTACCGTGGCCTGATGAGAAGATCCGTTCGACTCGTGCTTCTGGGGCTCGCGGCCGCGGTGGCGACCGCGGCGGGGATCGGGGCTTGCGGCGACGACCCGGCGCCGCAGCCCGGCGCCGACGCCGGCGTCGCCTCCAAGCGAATCGGTCCGTCGGGCGGCACCCTCACCGCGTCCGGGGTGACCATCGAGGTGCCTCCCGGTGCGCTCGCCTCCGAGGTGGAGATCGGCATCAAGCCGGTGAGCGACGTGAAGCTCCCCGACGGCGTCTCGCTCCTCGGCACGGCGTACGAGCTGTCGCCCAGCGGGACGCAGTTCGCCAAGCCGGTGAAGCTCGTGCTCCCGCTGCCGGCGG
>JAEUKG010000816.1 GCA_016794325.1 Myxococcales bacterium
AGCGGGGCCCGTGCGCGCGTTCTTCACCATCCAGCTCCCGCTCGCGCGGCGGGGCGTCGTGGCCGCCCTCATGCTCGCCTTCGCGAAGTCGCTCGGCGACTTCGGCGTCACGCTGATGGTGGCGGGCGACATCCCGCACGAGACCCAGACGGCGGCGCTCGCCATCTACGACGCCATCCAGGGCCAGCGCGAGTCGGACGCCATGGCGCTCGTGGCCCTCCAGACCGCCGCCGGCTTCGTGATGCTCTACGTCGCCAACCTCCTCACCCGGCCCCCCGAGCGGGGCGCCCGTCGATGACGGTCCTCCGCGCGAAGATCGAGCACGAGGTCGCCGGCTTCCGGCTCGACGTGTCGATCGAGGCCTCGCGGGGCGTCACCGTGCTCCACGGGCCGTCGGGCTCGGGCAAGAGCACCACGCTCTCGATCATCGCCGGGCTCACCCGCCCCGATCGGGGGACGGTGTCGCTCGGCGACGAGGTGTGGCTCGACAGCGCGGCGGGCACGGTGCGGCCGGTCCACCAGCGCCGCGTCGCCTACGTCTTCCAGAGCCTCGCCCTCTTCCCCCACATGACCGCCGAGGAGAACGTCGCCTACGGCATGCCGCGGGGGCAGCCGGATCGCATGCAGACTGCACGCACTTGGCTCGAGCGCTTCCGCGTCGCGCACCTCGCGGGCCGGCACCCGCCGACCTTCTCGGGGGGCGAGGCCCAGCGCGTCGCCCTCGCCCGGGCGTTCGCGATGTCGCCGCGCCTGGTGCTGATGGACGAGCCCTTCAGCGCGCTCGACCGCAAGCTGCGCACCGAGCTCCTCGCGGAGGTGAAGACGCGGGTGGCGGAGCTCGGCGTCCCCACCCTCTTCGTCACCCACCACCGGCGCGAGGTCGTCGCCCTCGCGGATCGGGTGGTCGTCTTCGACCACGGGAAGGTCGCCAGGACCGGCGGGCTCGAGGTCCTGGACGACGACGGCGACGACTGAACCAGGGCGCCCAGACCTCGATCGGGACGCCGATCCAGGCGCGGCGGCGGCGCGCGGGCGCGGGGTTGGAGCCCTGGGAGACACGCTCTCCCAGGGGCGCCCCCGCGCGGCGTCAGCGGCGGAGCTCCGCCTCCACGAGGCCGATCTCGGCGTCGGTGAGGGTGCGGAAGCGCGAGGGGGGCATCTTCGCGGGGTTCGTGGACGCGAGGCGGAGGCGGGAGATCGCGACCTCCTTCTCCTCGCGCGACATCGTCGCGAGCTTGGTGACGTCGAAGCGCGCCCGCGAGATCGTCTGGTCCAGGTTCGGGTTGTGGCACGACTGGCACATCTGGACGAGCAGGCCCTTGCCGTCGAGGCCCGGCTTGGCGGCGAGCCCCATGTCGACCGCGGCCGCCCCGAGGAGCACGTCGCGGATGTCGGGCAGCTTCGACGCCTCGAGCGACCCGCCGAGGAACTGCTGGTACGCGCTCGTCATCGCGGCGAGCTTGGTGGGGTCGGTCACCTTCACGTCGTGGTACGGCGGCGCGATGGCGGCGCCGGCGACGAACTTGGAGTAGAGGCCCTGCCAGGTCGGGCTCGTGCCTGGCGTCGTGTTGTTCCCCGGCTGGCTCGGCGCGCTCTGCCGGACCTCCTGCTCGATGCGGCTCGTGAGGAACTCGTTGGGCTGGGCCGCGAAGCCCGCCCCGCGCACGAACGACTCGAGCCGCGCGGGGTCGGACGAGTCGATCTGGTTGGCGGGGATCGGCCCGTAGCCCTCGGCGCGCCCGTGCGCCGCGTGGTAGTCGGCGAGGAGCGCCTGCCCGCCCGGCGTGTTGTCGCGGAAGAAGTGGGTCCAGGGGTTCTGCAGCTCCTGGAAGCGCAGCATCTTCGGGGTGTTCGTCCCCGCCGTCTGGTGGCAGTGGGTGCAGTCGAAGATGGTGTTCTTGACGTCGGTGTCCTCGTAGATGGTGACGCTCGTCCAGCCCTTCTCGATCGCGGGGGTGAGGAGCTCGCCGGGCGTGCACCCGCCGGGCGCCGCGTTGCACGCCTGCTTGAAGGCGACGAGGAAGAAGCGGAGGCCGTTCTGGCTGGAGTCGCGGGCGACGATCTCGGCGAACTGCTCGCCGCGCACGAAGCCCATCGCCACGAGGTTCGCGCCGCCCTGGGGGCTGAACACGATCGCGCGCGGGTTGATCGCCGACGTGTAGCGGGCGACGAGCGACGACGAGTGACCCGAGAGCACGAAGCCCGGGTTGCCGTTCTGCCCGTTGGCGTTGCGCCCGGTGCTGTTCGGGCTCTGGAACGCGAGGCCGAGGGCGCCCTGGAGATCGGCGAGGCTCTCGATCTTCGGCGCCGACGCTCCGCACATCATCTGGGTGACGCGGTTGGTCCCGCCGCGCGCGCAGAGCTCCTTGCGCTGCTCCTCGCCGGACTTCAGCGACTTGAAGATGTCGTCGAGCGTGGGCTCGGGCGGGGCGGTCTCGCCAGGCGCGTTCGAGCCGCTGCTCGACGTCCCCGAGCTCGCGCCGTCGTTGCTCGACGGGCCTTGGCTCGCCGGAGAGTCTTCGCCGCCGCTCGGACCGACCTCGCCGGAGCACGCGCCGAGCACGCCCGCAGCCACGACCATCGACACGACCCACCACGTCCTCATGCGTTCCTCCGTCTGCGAGCGCGGAGGCCACGGTTGCAATCGCGAGGCCACGCCCGCCGGAGCGCGCACCGTCCATCTCGATCGGAATGATCCGATCCGAGCCGACGGCGCGGGGTCGGCGCGCGGCGTGGGCGGCGAGCTGGTGCGAAGCTCCACCGGATCGCGCGACGCCGGCGCCGATGTCGCACCTGCGCAAGAAGCGCGCGCCGAGCGGCCTACGCGCGCGCCTTGCGCGGGCGCGGCTCCGTCAGCGCTTCTTCTTGCTCGGAGAGCGCCCGTTCTTGTGCGCCTTGGGCGCCGACTTCGGGGCGCTGCCCGTCATCGCGACCGTGGGCGCTTCGGAGTCGACGTCCATGTCGCCGTCGTCCACCGACATCGGGACCGCGGCGCGCTTCGCGAGCTTCCACGCGCGGAACGCCTCGCGGTACCAGCTCCGGTAGCTCTCGGCGGTCGCGCGACCTCCGGTCGACGCGGTCGCGGAGTCGAGGCCGCTGATGAACGCGAGCGCGAGATCGAGCTCGCCGTCCTCCTCGCTGTCCTCGAGGAAACGCCGCTGCCCGCGCTCGTGGGGGTTGGCCGGCCCGAGGCCGATGCCGCTTGCACCTTCGCTCGCGCGCCGCTTGCTCGTCTTGCTCACGTCATCGATTGGAACGCAGGACCACGCCGAGCACAACCAAGAATCGCGCGTGTGCGCGCGTCACATGCACTCTTCGCCGCATCGGCTCGTGACGCAGTCGTTGTACTGGGCCTGCTGGGTCACCTGGGCCGGGTACTTCGCGTTGCACGCGGACTCGCACGCGCTCGCGCCGCCGCCCTGGCCGTTGCCCCCGCCTTGGCCGTTGCCCCCGCCCTGGCCGTTGCCCCCGCCGCCCCCGTCCCCTTTGCCCCCGCCGTCGCCGCCGGCGCCGGCGTCGCGCGCCGGGCTCGCCGGGCACGCGAGGAGACACTTCTGAAGCTCGGCGCACTTGGGATCGTCCACCACGCAGCGGACGGTCTCCTGGCAGCACTTGCCCTGCATGCAGGCGTCGCACGCGGCCGTCGCGAACTTGAGCCCCGACGCTTGCAGATTGCACGCACCGCCGCGCGGCGTCGGCGGCGGCATCTCGATGGTGTCCGAGTCGGTCTGCTTCTGGCTCTGCGGGATCTGCCCGAGGCTGTTCGCCGGGGCGGCCGTGCAGGCGACGCCGAGGACGGCGGCGACGCCGCACGCGAGGAGGGCCAGGGTGGTGACGCGGAGCGCACGCATCGTGGGGGACGAAGTGCACGGCCCATGCCGCGCCCTCCCGCCAAAACCCGCAGTCTTTTCGCGTGCATCCTGGTGCTGCGCACCTCCGGCGATGGATCGGATGCGGCTCTGCGGGGATGACATACAATGTACGCGTGCGCTCGCTGGGGGTCCTGTTCGCCGTCGCTTTCGCGTGCGCGCCTGCGCTCGGGTGCAGCCGCGCGAGCGAAGCCGACGCCGCGAAGCGGATGCCGAAGCCTCCGCCCGCCGCGAGCGCCGAGATCTCCGACAACGTCCGCATCGAGGTCGAGATCGACGGCAAGCCCGCGCCCCGCATCGACGCCGCGGCGCTCGCGAAGACCAAGCCGGACTTCGTCGAAGGCGACAAGCGCGCGTGGCGGCTCGCGTCGCTCCTCGGCGAGGGGGCGAGCGGACCCGGCGCGACGTTCTCCGTCACCGGCGAGCGCGGCCTCGTGGTGACGATGCCGGCGCCGAAGTCGCCGACCGACCCCGTCCCCGTCCTCGTGGTGACGCGCCGAGGTGAGACGGTCGCCGCGCTCGCGAGCGCGAGCGATCCCTTCCCCGCGTACCA
>JAEUKG010000855.1 GCA_016794325.1 Myxococcales bacterium
CGATGATCCCGGCGACGACGGCCACGGATCCGAGGGCGATCTTGGTGTGGTTTTGCACGGTGATGTACGTGAGGAGCGTACCGCGAGTGGCTGCGGGGTGTCGCGAGCGGTCGCGACTCCTTGCGACTACGGTGTGGGCAGAGGAGGGAGCGGGCGCCGCTCCGGCTGTAGGAGTTCCACGAGCACTGTCCGAATCGGCCACCCGTGGCCGATTCCATGCGCGGCCCGTGCCTTGCAGTTTCGGCCACCATGCGCCTCCTCGCGACCCTCTCCGCTGCCGTCGTGACCTCCACGCTGTTCGTGGTCGGATGTGGGTCTGCGCCCGACGTCCCCGGCGATCCGGCGCCGACGCAGACGCCCTACGGTGGCGAGGTGGTCACGGAGGATCCCCAAGATCAGTTCGGCGACGTCGGCGAGGACGGGCCGCTTGTCGCGGGCGACGACTCCGACGCGGACGCGTCGCTCTCGGGCCCCGTCGCCGGCCTCACCGCGTCGTCGTCGATGAAGACGACCGCGCCCCTCAACCTGCGCAAGGGCCCGAGCACGAGCTACTCGGTCCTCCTCGTGATCCCCTCGGGCGCGACGGTGACGGCGCTCAGCAGCACCGCCCAGGGCGGCTTCCTGAACGTGCAGTATGCAGGCACCACGGGCTGGGCCTCGGCCAAGTACCTCACCGCCGCCGGCGCTGGCGGCGGCAGCACCGGCGGCGCCGCGGTCGACCCCGACGGCGCGCCGTCGCCCGACAACGCGATCGCGCGCGCGGCGCTCTCGGTCGGCTTCTCGTACTGGTGGGGCGGCGGCGCCTGGCTCGAGACCGGCGCGACCTCGTCCAACAAGGGCACCTGCAGCGGGAGCTGCCCGTCGTGCTCGCACTCGGGCAAATACGGCGCGGACTGCTCGGGCATGGTCGCCAAGGCCTGGCAGTTCGGCACGAAGGCCCTCGAGGTCAACTCGCACCCGTACAGCACCGCCACCTTCGTGAACGACGTGTCGGGCAAGTGGAAGACGGTCTCCCGCGGCTCGCTGAAGCGCGGCGACGCGATGGTCTACAACCAGAACGGCGCCGGCCACATCGTGCTCTTCGAGAAGGGCGACGGCTGGGGCGCCTCGACGGTCTACGAGTGCCGCGGCTGCAGCTACGGGTGCGTGCACAATACACGCACCTTCGCGTCGAACTACAAGGGCATCCGCCGCGCCGGCTTCTGAGCGCCGGCGGCCCGGCCCGCGCCGAACTACGAGGGCATCCGCCGCGCCGGCTTCCGAGCGCCGGCGGCCCGGCCCGCGCCTCTACTGGTTGCGCTTGATGACGTGGAAGCCGAAGGGGGTCTCGACGACCCCCGACGTCGCGTCGACCTCGAGCGCGAACGCGGCGTCGGAGAACGGCTTCACCATCTTGTCGCGGGTGAACTTCCCGACGCTGCCCATGCGCTCCTTCGCGGCGGGGTCGTCGGAGTAGCTCTTCACGAGCTCGGTGAAGTCGCCCCCGGATTTGGCCTTGCTCGCGACCTCTTCGGCCCGCGCCTTGGCCTCGGCCTTGGTGCGCTTGACGCCCTTGGGCGCGTCTTTGGCGCCGGCGTAGGCGACGAGCACGTGCTGGGCGGCGACCGCGGTGGGCTCGGCCGCCGGCGGCTTCGCGGAGGCGGTCGCGCTGGCGGACGCCGACGCGGGCGCCGACGTCGCCGCGGACGCGGACGCGGACGCGGTCGCGCTGGGCGAGGGCGCGGGGCCGTCTTTGGGCTTGTCGCACGCGGCGAGGGTGAGGAGCAGCGCGGCGAGCGGACGGAGGGGCGGGCTCATCCCGTGCACTCTACATGGTCTCGGGGGGTGGGGGTGCGCCATCGCGGCGCGGCCGTGCTCCACCGTGGCGCGGTCGCCGGCGGCGGGGCTCGATTTCCCTGCGAAAAGCGCGCGGCCCCCGCGTTGCAACGGGGGCGGCCATGATGACCTCGATCCCACGCTGGGGGCGCGTCGTCGCGCGCCCTCACGAGCACCTCGTCCACATGCGCCGCGGCCGCGTGATCCAGGCCGGCAACGGCCTGTCGATCTTCAAGTGGCCCTCCGACAGCGTCTCCATCGTCTCGACCGCGATCCAGAAGCTCTCGTTCCGGGCCGATCAGGTGACGCTCGAGAAGACGGGCGTCGAGGTGACGGGGCTCGCGGTGTACCGCGTCGCGGAGCCCCTGCTCGCCTTCCGGATGCTCGCCGACGGCACGCACGTGCTCGGCGACGTGCTCCGCGACATGTTCGTGGGGGCGACGCGGAGGATCGTGGCCACGCTCTCGCTCGAGGAGTGCATCGCCCACCGGAAGGAGCGCGTCGCCCAGGCGCTCCTCCGCGAGATCGCCCCCGTGCTCTCGGGTGAGGGGCGGCCGGAGGACGGCGCCGATCAGGGCTGGGGCGTGGTGCTCGACACGATCGAGATCCAGGACGTGCGCGTGCTCTCCGAGGAGGTGTTCTCGCGCCTCCAGGCGCCGTTCCGCGAGCGGCTCGCGCTGTCGGCGATCGCGGCCGAGGAGGAGGTCGTCCGCGAGCGGAGCCGCCTCGAGCTCGAGCGCCGCCGCGCCGAGGAGCAGGCCCGCCGCGCGATGATGCACGAGGAGGAGGCGCGGCTCGAGCGCGAGCGCGCCCGCGAGGTCGAGGCCCGCGCGCACGCGGACCGGCTCCTCGCGGTCGCGCTCGACGCCGAGATCGACCGCGCCCGCCGCGCGACCGAGGCCGCGCGGGAGAAGGCCGCGATCGAGCTCGACGCCGAGCGCGCGCGCCGGGAGCTCGAGGCCGCGCTCGCCCGGCTGGAGCGCGAGGCGTGCGCCGATCTCAGCGAGGCGCGCCTGCGCGAGATCATGCTCACCCGCACGCTCCCCGAGGTGGCCGTCGCGCTCCGGGGCGTGGCCTCCGAGGTGCGCGTCACGACGAGCGACGTGCACGTCGCCCGCTTGTTCGAGCTCGGCGGCGAGTGGCTCGCGGGCGCCCTCGGCCCGCGGCGCGCGTGAGCGCCGTCAGCGCCCGAGGTACGTGAGCACGAGGTCGGGGCGGTCGGTCTGGAGGATGTCAACGCCCTTGTCGTAGAAGA